>JAEZGP010000114.1 GCA_023437285.1 Actinomycetes bacterium
TCGCCCGATCATGGATTTGGGGTCGGACTCCACGGGGCTCGGATCTCCATATCCATGATCAATCTTTCGGTCGGGACCAGGCCGTTGAAGGGCCTAGAGCGCGTCGAGGCCGCGCTCGCCGGTGCGGACCCGGATCACCTCGTCCACCGAGGACACCCAGACCTTGCCGTCGCCGATCTTTCCGGTACGAGAGGCGCTGACCACGGCGTCAACGACCTTCTCCACATCGATCTCGTCGATGAGGACCTCGACCCGGATCTTAGGCAGGAACTCCACTGTGTACTCGGCACCCCGGTACACCTCGGTGTGGCCCTTCTGCCGCCCGTATCCCTGCACCTCGCTGACGGTCATGCCCGCCACGCCCATGGCGTGCAGAGCTTCCTTGACCGCATCGAGCTGGTGCGGCTTGATGACCGCGGTCACCAGCTTCATGCTCAACCCCTCCATTTCGAGGACGCTCCGTCGACCTTAGCCTGCAACCTTTTCGGCGGGGGTATCCGCCGACGACTCCGGAGTTGCCCCGGAGGGGGAGATGCCCGCGAGGGCGAAGGCGCCGGCACTGCTGCCGCCACCACCGGCCGGCGAGGTGTCGTACGCGCTCTCCGCGTGCTCGGCCACGTCGATGCCCTCGACCTCGGACTCGGCCGAGACCCGGAACCCGATCGTGTACTTGACCGCCAGGGCGAGGACCGCGGCGATCACGAACGAGTACACGGTGACGATGCCGCTGGCCTCGAACTGCCGCAGCAGCTGCGTGCCGCCGCCGCCGTAGAGCAGGCCGTTGTTGGCGCCCAGCGCGTCGGTGATCGCGCCGTTGACGGCGTCGTTGGCGACGAAGCCCAGCGCCAGCGAGCCGATCCAACCACCGACGAAGTGGACCGCGACCACGTCGAGCGAGTCGTCGAAGCCCAGCTTGTACTTCAGCGCCACGGCCAGCGAGCAGACCGCACCGGCCACGATGCCGAGCACCACGGCGTAGATCGGGGAGATGAAGCCACAGGCCGGGGTGATGGCGACCAGACCAGCGACCGCGCCGGAGGAGGCTCCGACGAGGGTCGGCTTGCCGTCGCGGATCCACTCGACCAGGATCCAGCCGAGCAGCGCGGCGGCCGTCGCGACCTGCGTGTTGACGAAGGCGACCGCGGTGGTGCCGTCGACCGTCAGCTCGGAGCCGGCGTTGAAGCCGAACCAGCCGAACCACAGCAGGCCGGCGCCGAGGGCCACGAACGGCACGTTGTGCGGCTTGAAGCTCTCCTTCGGCCAGCCGACGCGCTTACCGAGCACGAGCGCCACGGCCAGGGCCGCCGCACCGGCGTTGATGTGGACCGCCGTACCACCGGCGAAGTCCAGCGCGTGGATGCCGGCGCCGATGAAGCCGCCGCCCCAGACCCAGTGCGCGACCGGCACGTACACGAGGGTGAACCAGCCGAACGCGAACACGAGCCAACCGGCGAACTTCGTCCGGTCCGACAGTGCGCCGCTGATCAGGGCGACCGTGATGATGGCGAACATCATCTGGAAGACCATGAACGCGTAGGTCGGGATGCCGGTGGTGCCCCAGAACTCGGCGAAGATCGTGTCGGTCTTGTCGCCGGTGTACTGGGTGAAGCTGCCGATGAACTTGTTGAGGCCCTCGCCGTCGTTGCTGCCGAAGGCGAGCGAGAAGCCGTAAACGAGCCACAGTACCGAGATGAGCCCGATGGACGAGAAGCTCATCATCATCATGTTGAGCACGCTCTTGGAGCGGTTCAGGCCTCCGTAGAAGAAGGCCAGGCCTGGCGTCATGAGCAAAACGAGTGCAGACGATACCAACAGCCAGGCAGTGTTGCCTGTCTCGATCGTCGGTGCTTCAGGCACGCTGCCCCTCCTTGATTAAGTTTCCTCCCTTCCGACGCTGGCAGCGATGCCGGTACGTCGGATGGCGGGAAGCGTCGCGTACCCCTGTTTCACGCAAGGTCCCCGATAGGTTTCCAAATAGTCACTGTGTGTTTCAGACGTGTGAAGGCGTGGGGGCCGGTCCCGGTCAGGCCGATTCAGGTGACCATGGATGGGGGTTTACCGACCGCACTAGCATCGCGGTCATGCCACGACCCCGGGTCCTCCTCACCACCGTGATCGCGCTCCTCGCCGTCCTCGTCGCCGCGGGCTGCGGCCCCAAGAAGGAAGCGCCGGCCACCCTGCCGGCCGGATCTGAGCTGCTCAGCAAGGCCTCCACCAAGATGAAGGAGGTGACCGACGCCCACGTCGTCATCACCGTCGACGGCACCCTGCCGAACCTGCCGATGAAGAAGGCAGACGGCGTACTCACCCGCGCGGGCGATGCCAAGGGCACCGTTCAGCTGGAACAGTTCGGCCTCCTGGTCGAGCTTTCCTTCGTCATCGCGAACAAGACCGCCTACCTCAAAGGCCCCACCGGCGGCTGGGCCAACCAGCCGATGAGCCAGCTGACCGGTGTCTTCGACCCGGCCGCCGTGCTCGACCCCGACCGCGGGGTGGCCAACGTGCTGGCCACCGCCACGAACGGCACGACCCAGGGCAAGGAGACCGTCGACGGCAAGGAGACCTACAAGGTCTCGGCCACCTTCTCCGACGCCGCGATGGCGCAGCTGCTGCCCGGCATCGGCACCGGCGTCACCGGCAACGTCTGGCTAGACACCGCCGACTCGACCCTGCGCAAGGCCGCGTTCGTCGTGCCCGGCGCCGGTCAGCCCGCCACCGTCACGATCACCGTCGACCAGATCAACGCCGGAGCCACGATCAGTGCACCCTGACCCGGTCGCGGCCCAGCGCGTGGGGCGGCGGACGGCCATCGGCGTCACCGGCGCCGCCGTGCTGCTCGCCGCCCTCGACGCGTACGTCGTCGTGACGATCCTCGTCACCCTGGCCAAGGACCTCAGCGTCCCGGTCAACCACCTGGAGCGGATCACCCCGGTCGTCACCGGCTACCTGCTCGGCTACGTCGCCGGCATGCCGCTGCTGGGCAGCCTGTCCGACCGCTACGGCCGCCGCCCGCTCATCCAGGTGTGCCTGGCCGGCTTCGCCGTCGGCTCGGCCCTCACCGCGCTCGCCCCGAGCGTCGGCCTGCTCGTCGCCGGCCGCGCCATCCAGGGCCTGGCCGGCGGGGCGCTGCTACCCGTCACCATGGCGCTCGTCGGCGACCTGTTCGCCGCCGCGTCGCGCTCCGTCGCGCTCGGGGTGGTGGGGGCCGCCCAGGAACTGGGCAGCGTGCTCGGACCGCTCTACGGCGCGGGCGTCGCGGCGTGGCTGGGCTGGCGTGGAATTTTCTGGATCAACGTGCCGCTCACCGTGGTCGCGATGGTCGCCGTTCACTTCGCTTTATCGGGTACGCGCCAGCGCGCGCCGGCGTCGTCGGACTCCCCCGCACCCGGGGTCGACCTGGTCGGCGGCCTGCTGTTGGCGGCCGGCCTGGGCCTGCTCGTCGCCGGCCTGCACAACCCCGACCCCGAGCGCGGTGTGCTGCCCCCGTGGGGCCCGCCGATCCTGATCGCCGCCGGGGTGGCGTTCCTGGCGTTCGTCGCCTGGCACCTGTACGCGGGCCGCACCGCGCGGCCGCGCCTGTTCGACACCACCGGGGTGGCGCGCGGCCCGTTCCTCGCGGCGCTCGGCGCAAGCTTCGCCGCCGGTACCGCCCTGATGGTCACCCTCGTCGACGTCGAACTCGTCGCGCAGACCGCGCTGCGGCTCGACTCGACCGGCGCCGCGCTGCTGCTGGTCCGGTTCCTCGCCGCGCTGCCCGTCGGCGCCGTCATCGGCGGCGTCCTCGCGCGCAAGGTGGGCGAGCGCTGGCTCACGTTCGCGGGCCTGGCCGCGGCCGGCGCGGCGTACTGGCTCATGTCCCGGTGGCCGACCGACGTGCTGGCCGCACGGTACGACCTGGGTGTGGTGAGCCTGCCACGGCTGGACACCGACCTCGTCCTGGCGGGCCTCGGGCTGGGCCTGACGATCGCGCCGCTGTCGGCCGTGGTGCTGCGCCTGGCGCCAGCGGCCCGGCACGGCACCGCGTCGGCAGCCGTCGTGCTCGCCCGGATGATGGGCATGCTCGTCGGCGTCGCGGCGCTCACCGCGTGGGGCCTGCACCGGTTCAAGGAGCTGACCGCCGACCTGGCCACCCCGCTGCCGTTCGGCGTCACCCGGGAGGAATACCAGGCCCAGGTCGACGCGTACACGGTGGCGCTCAACGCCGCGCTGCGCACGGAGTACTCGGAGATCTTCGCCGTCACGGCGGCGGTCTGCGTGGTCGGCGCGCTGCTCGGCCTGTTGCTGGGCCGCCGCTCGACATGACCGCGTCGCGCTACAGCCGCTCCAGCATCGTCCGCATCTCGGCGATCTCGGCCCGCTGGCTGGTGATGATCTGCTGGGCGAGGGCCTTCGCGTCCGCGTTCGTCCCGTCGGCCAGCTCGGTCTCGGCCATGTCGATGGCGCCCTCATGATGGGCGATCATGAACGTGGCGTAGAGCCGGTCGAACTCCCGGCCGCTGGCCGCGCGCAGCTTCGCCATGTCGGCGGCGCTCACCATGCCCGGCATCCCGTGACCCATGGTCGCCGGCATGTGCGTGGGGCGGCCCCACGCGGTCAACCAGCCGGACATCGTGGCGATCTCGGGCGCCTGGGCGGCCTTGATCTTCGCGGCCAGACTGGTCAGCTCCGGGTCACTGGAGCGCCCCGGCGCCAGGTCCGACATCTCCACCGCCTGCTGGTGATGCGGGATCATCATCTGCGCGAACATGACGTCCGCCCCGTTGGCGACGACAGCCCCGTCCGAGGCGGTCGCGGCCGGGCCGGACATGTGCGGCATGTTGGCGTGGTCGCCCGCGCAGCCGCCGAGCGCGACGGTCAGCGCGGCGAGCGCCACCACAACACGAAATCTAGACATAAAAGACAACCTTTCGATGAATGGGTACGAGGACAGCACGCGCGGGGCTGTCCTACGTACGCATCACCGCGACGGTCGCCAGTCGGAGCCCGTACGGAGGGGTCGGCGGACCACGCGCCGGCCGGGCCGCCACAATGATCGGCGACGGCGTCCCGTGCGCCGCGCTTCGCGTGCCGCGCCGTACCAGCGCCACAAGGGCGGCCAACCCGACGGCCGCGAGAACGGCCAGGCACACACTCCACACCGGTAGCCCGTCACGCCGACCAGGCACATCACGGACGATGGTGCCGTGGCGTGCCGAGAGCCCGGCGACCTGGGCAGCATCGCGAGTCCCGGCGAGGTGGGCGGCATCGTGCGTGGCGGCGGCATCGCGGGTCGCGGCATCGCGGGTCGCGGCATCATCGCGGGTCGCGGCATCATCGCGGGTGGCGGCGTCATCGCGGGTGGCGGCATCATCGCGGGTCGCGGCATCATCG
>JAEZGP010000203.1 GCA_023437285.1 Actinomycetes bacterium
TCGTGACCGACACAGCGCCACGCGCCGAACAGGCCCGTGCGTACGGGTTCGAGACCCGCCAGCTGCACGCCGGCCAGCGGCCGGACCCGAACACCGGGGCCCGCGCGGTGCCGATCTTCCAGACCACGAGCTACGTGTTCGAGGACCCGGAGTCGGCGGCGGCCTACTTCAACCTCCAGGAGTACGGCAACACGTACTCGCGGATCATGAACCCGACGGTCGCGGTGTTCGAGGAGCGGGTGGCCAACCTGGAGGGCGGCTCCGGCGCGGTGGCCTTCGCCAGCGGCATCGCGGCGCAGGCGGCGGCCCTGTTCACGCTGCTGTTGCCCGGCGACCACATCGTCGCGTCGGCCGCGCTCTACGGCGGCACGGTGAACCAGCTCAAGCACCTGTCCCGCAAGCTGAGCGTGGGGCTGACGTGGGTCGACCCGGACGACGCGGACGCGTGGCGGCGAGCGGTCCGCCCGAACACCAAGGCGTTCTTCGCCGAGACGATCGGCAACCCGGCCGGCAACGTGCTGGACATCGAGACCGTGGCCGCGATCGCGCACGAGCATGACGTGCCGTTGATCGTGGACAACACGTTCGCGACCCCGTACCTGTGCCGCCCGATCGAGTGGGGCGCCGACATCGTCGTCCACTCGGCGACGAAGTTCATCGGCGGTCACGGCACGAGCATCGGCGGCGTGGTCGTGGAGGCCGGCACGTTCAACTGGTCCAACGGGCGCTTTCCGGTGATCGCGGATCCGTCGCCGGCCTACCACGGGCTGCGGTTCCACGAGACGTTCGGCACGTACGGGTACCTGATGAAGCTGCGGGCCGAGACGCTGCGCGACCTCGGCGGCGCGCTGTCGCCGTTCAACGCGTTCCTGTTCCTGCAAGGGCTGGAGACGCTGTCGCTGCGGATGGACCGCCACGTGGCCAACGCGCGGGCCGTGGCCGAGTTCCTCGACTCGCACCCGCTGGCGTCGAACGTCACCTACCCCGGCCTGCCGGGCAGCGGGTACCGCCCGCTGGTCGACAAGTACCTGCCGCTCGGGGCCGGCGCGGTGTTCTCGTTCGACTGCGCCGGCGGCCGGGCGGGCGGCCAGGACCTGATCCGCGGGCTGACGCTGTGGTCGCACCTGGCCAACGTCGGTGACGCGAAGAGCCTGGTGATCCATCCCGCGAGCACGACCCACCGTCAGCTCAGCGACGACGAGCTGCGCGCGGCCGGCGTCGCGCCCGGGACGGTGCGGCTGTCGGTCGGCACCGAGACCGTCGACGACCTGATCTGGGATCTGGAACAAGCCTTCGCGCACGTGGCCGCGACGGCGCGGGAGGGTAGGACGGCATGACGGACCTTACGCCGTACCAGGACGTGGTGACCATCCAGCGGGTGCTGCACCACGCGAAGACGATCGCGATCGTCGGCCTGTCGAGCAACGAGCTGCGCGCGAGCTACTTCGTCGGCTACTACCTCAAGCGGCACGGGTACCGGGTGATCCCCGTGAACCCCCGGGAGAGCCAGATCCTCGGCGAGACGTCCTACGCGAGCCTGCGCGACGTTCCCGTACCGGTGGACATCGTGAACGTCTTCCGCGCGCCGGACGCGCTGCCCGGCATCGCGCGCGACGCGGTGGCGATCCGGGCGGGCAGCCTGTGGTGTCAGTTCGGCGTCATCAACGAGGAGGGCGCGCGCATCGCCGAGGACGGTGGCGTCGCCGTGATCATGGACCGGTGCCTGAAGGTGGAGCACGCCCGCTACGTCGGCCGGATGCACTGGCTCGGCTTCAACACCCAACGCATCACGTCCGTCCGATCCGGCCTCCAGTAACGGACGTCTGCCGCACGACGACCGGATCGCCGCGTAGGCGGCCCACGCGCGTCCGCTGATGCCCCGACTGTGATCGGACTGTGAACGCCCCCGGCGATCCTGCGCCGATGAGACTAGCTCGGAGCGCGGCCATCGGGACCGCGATACTTATCCTGTTGGCGCCGCAGCCGGTGTTCGCGGCGGCCGACGACCCATGCGAGGCGGCTGCCAAGGCGGACACCGAGGCGCAGCGTGCCCGGATCCTCGCCGCCATGCCCGACACGCAGGGCTGCGACGGACCGATCACCGTGTACATCGACGAGGCGCTGACACCCAAACGAGATCCGTTGCCGGGGTTCGACAAGGGCGACACCCGCCCGGTCGCCGGCATGCACGACGCCGACGGCACGACCAAGGAGTTCGTCGCGGACGAGGTCGTGGTCACCTCGAAGGACAGCGGCGCCGTCGACGCGCTCGTCGAGCGGTGGGACGGCAAGGTCCTGTCGAGCTTCAAGCCGGAAAAGTCGGACGAGACCACCTACACGATCCGGGTGCGCACCGACCTCGCCGATGCCGCTTCGCTGAGTGAGCACCTCGTCAAGCTGAACAAGTACCACAAGGCGACGTCGATCGCGGTGTCGGGCAAGGGGGCGTTGGGCCTGCTGGCGATCGCGGCCGCGGAGGCCGCAGCCGGCCTGACCGTGGGCGTCAACTGGATCAGCACCCCCACCTCGTACGCCACGCGGTCGCTGGCCGAGGCGGGGGTCGGGCCGCAGGGCTTCACGAACAACCCCGCCGACCCGTACAACCGCGACCCGTACAAGTGGTCGTACCTGAACGCGGGCAGCGTGCAGGACATCGGCGTCACCGAGGCGTGGACGCAGATGGACGCGGTGGGCCTGCTGACCGCCAACAAGGTCGAGATGACCATTCTCGACCAGGGCTTCGCGCCGGTCGTCAACGACGACATGCCGCCCAACACCGCCATGGCGAGCATGGTCCCGTGGGCCGGCGCGGGCGACCAGGGCACCACGTCGTGGGCGCGCTGGCACGGTACGCAGGTCGCGAACGCGGCGGCGGCCGTGCCCGGCAACTTCAAGGGCGCCGCCGGACCGGCCGGTCCGGTGGCCAAGCTCCAGCTGAACTACACCGGCACGGACATGTTCACCATCATGTACGCCCTCTCGCGGTCCACCGGCGCACAGCTGATCAACATGAGCTTCACGGGCTCCGTGAGCTGGGTCTGGGCGTGGACGCTGCTCCCGATGGACGGCCTGACCTGGCTGCTGCGTAGCACGGCCAACCTGCTGATGTTCGCCGCGGCCGGCAACGAGGGCGCCAACGTGGACGGCGAGACCTGCTTCCTGGCCTGCTGGGAGAAGGCCCTCTACTCGCCGTGCGAACTCGGCGGGGTCATCTGCGTCGGCGGGCTCGGGCTCAACTCGCTCAGCCGCCATCCAGATTCCAACTACGGGCACGAGGACGTGGACATCTTCGCCCCGTTCTCGGTGCTGGTGGGGATGGACCCGCAGCACTCCACGCTGAACAAGACCTGGCGGGCCGACGGTACGAGCATGTCCACGCCGTACACGGCCGGGGTTGCCGCGCTGATCTGGGCGGCCAAGCCGAACCTGAGCGCGGACTCCGTGCAGGACATCCTGTTCGAGTGGCGGCGCACCAGCCCGGACTCGAAGGTGAAGCGGAAGGTCATCAACGCGCTGGACGCCGTCCGCGACGCGATGCCGGCGACGGTGAAGATCACCAGCCCGCTCGCCGGCTGGACCCTGCCGGCCGCCTCGCCCAGCCAGTTCAGGGCGAACGTGTTCGCCGACGGCAACGGCACGCCCACGGTCACCTGGCGCGCGAACGGCACCGTCATCGGCGTCGGCAACCCCGTCAACGCCACGCCACCCGTGGGTGCGCAGACGATCACCGCCACGGCGGTGTTCCCGAACGGCGTGCAGGCCTCGGACTCGGTCCAGGTCAACGTCCACAACGCGGCGCCGACGATCGTCATCACGAACCCGACGCCGGGCTCCCCGGCCTTCGGGGTGTCCGAGCCGATCTCGTTCAAGGCGGTCAGCACGGACGACAACGGGCCGCTGGCCGACTCGGCCGTGCAGTGGTTCCTCGACGGCGCCACCACACCGTTCGCGACCGGCCACAACCCGACGGTCCTCACCGGCGGTACCGTCGGCACGCACACGGTCAGGGTGCGCGGCTGCGACACGTTCAACGTGTGCGCGACCGCGACCGCGCCGCTCACCCTCGTGACCAACCCGGTGAACCAGCCGCCGGTGGTGCACATCACCAGCCCGGCCAACGGCAGCCAGCTGTGGGTCAACGGCATGGACGCGGCCGGCTACTTCTGGTCCGGGACGGTGACGGCCACCGCGACGGACCCGGAGGGCGCCCCGCTGACGACCCAGTGGTACGACAACGGCACCCCGATCGGCACCGGGACGAGCCTGACCGTCCGCCTGACCGGCGGCTGCGGGATCTACTCGCACACGCTCACGTTCAAGGCCACCGACGCGGCCGGCAACACCCGGCAGGAGACCATCAACACGACGGTGAACATGGTCTGCTGAGCTTGTCCCTGATCGTGGCGGCGCGCGCGTGGCCCAGGCCGTCGAGCCGGTCCAGCGCGCGCCGCCACGCCCGGTCGGCCGCGTCGTCGTCGCCGAGTCGGGCGTACGCGTCGCCCAGGTGCTCGGCGAGTTCGGCCTCGTGGAACAGGTCGCCGAGCGCGACCATCGTCGCGACCGCGTCCTCGAGGCAGTCGACCGCCCGCCGGACCTCGCCCTGCGCCAGGTACGCGTGGGCCAGGCTGTCCGTGGTGAACGCCTCCGTGCGCCGGTCGCCCAGCCGGCGCAGCAGGTCCAGCGCGGTCCGACAGTGCACCACCGCGTCCGCGGGGCGGCCGAGCAGGGTCTCGTACCAGCCGACCGCGTTGAGCGCACGCGCCTCGCCCGGCTCGTCGCCACACGCGCGGAACAGGTCGAGCGCCTTCTGGCTGTGCCGCAACGCTCCGGCGAGGTCGCCGCCCTGATGCTCGATGAGGTATCCGATGTTGTGGTGCGTGCGGGCCAGCCCGTCCATGTCACCGACCTCCGCGTACATGATCAGGGCCTCCCGGAGGCGCTCGTGGGCCGCCTCCCACGACCGCAGCCACATCGCGGCCCGCCCGGTCCCGGCGAGGCATCGGGCCTGGGCCGCCCGGTCGCCGGTGCGCCGGGCGGCGGCCAGGCCGGCCTCGTGCACGGCCGCCCAGTCCTCCCACCGGCCGAGCCGTTCGAACACCTCGGTCAGTACGCAGGCCAGCTGCCAGCAGTGCTCGTCCAGCCCGGCGTCCGCCGCCACGGACACGGCGTTCACCAGCGCCTGGTATTCGGCCGTGAACCACGCCAGGGCGGCCATGTCGTCCGCGACCACGTCGAGAACCACGCCGTCGGCCGGTGGCGGCAGCGACAGCGGGTCGCGGAAGACGTCCAGGACGCCGGCGTTGGCGTGGGCGCTGTGCAGGTAGTGGTCGAGCAGGCGGCGGCGCGCCACGGCCGCGTCGGCATCGGCGGCCGCCAGCTCCGCGGCGTACCAGAACAGCAGGTCGTGGTTGGCGAACCGCGGACCGCAGGTGATGAGGTTGGCGCTGGCCAGCTCGCGCAGGAGCCGGCCCGCCTCGCCCGGCGTGACCCCGGCGGCGCTCGCGGCCGGCGCCACGG
>JAEZGP010000245.1 GCA_023437285.1 Actinomycetes bacterium
TGGCAGTGGGGGCACCAGTAGGTGATGCGGTCGCCCGTGTCGTCGCGGGCGATGGGGGTGCCGCAGCGGCGGCAGAGGGCGCGGGTGCGACCGTACACGTAGGTTTCCTGGCCCCGGCGCAGGGAGCCGGTGGTGACCTGGGTCCACCGGCCCCGGTTGGCGGCCAGCATGCGTTGGGCGAGGGTGAGCATGCCGGGCAGGTCGTCGACCTGCCACACCGGGGTCCATGGCCACACGCCGCGCAGGAACAGGATCTCGCATTTGTACAGGTTGCCGATGCCGGCGAGGTTGGCCTGGTCGAGCAGGGCCTCCGCGATGGGGCGGGTGGGGGCCGACTTGACCCGACGGACGGCCTCGTCGAGGTTCCAGCCGCCGGGCTCGGCCGGGTCGCCGAGCAGGTCGGGCCCGAGGTGGCCGACGAGCTTCTCCTCGTCCTCGGTGGGCACGATGGCCAGATCGTGCAGGTGGTACCCGACGGCGACGGCCGACGGTACGCGCAGGACGACGCGGATGAGGTGCGACTGGCGGCCGCGCCACATCTCGCCGGGGGCGAACACCCGCCACGCCCCGTCCATGCGCAGGTGGGAGTGGATGGTGAGGGCGTCGTCGCCGGTGACGCGCAGCAGCAGGTGCTTGCCCCGGCTCAGGCTCTCGCGCACCGTCCAGCCGGCGAGGTCGGCGGTGGCCAGCGCGGGCATGCGGAAGTCGCTGTGCCGGATGATCTCACCGGCGAGCGCCCGATGCAGCATGCGGGCCGTGTTCCATACCGTGTCACCCTCCGGCATGGCTCCATCGTGTCACAGGCTTCTATTCAGGCCTGTTGCTGACCTGTGACGGAGCGGTTCAGTCCGCGGGTCGGGGGGCCGGTTCGACCGCCGGGCGGCGTACCCACCGGCGGCCGAAGACGTAGATCACCGGCAGGGTGCACAGCAGCGGCAGGAGGACGGCGAGCGGCCGGGCGAGCCACCAGCGCAGGTCGGGCCGGCCGTCGTCGAGGTCGTCGCCGAAGAAGCGCCACATGATGAACCGGGCGATGGCCATGCCGGTGGTGTGGAACAGGAACATCGGCAGGGCGAAGCGGTTGATGGTCTCGTTGACCAGCTCCCAGCGGGGGCGGCTCAGGCGGGCGGTCACGGCCGGACGCAGCACCTCGACCACGCCGATCTGGAATACGAGCAGCGCCACCATGACGAAGGTGGGCGGGGCCATGTTGGAGAACCGTTCGCCGGGTACGCCCACCATCGACCCCGGGTACAGCCCGGAGCCGACCAGGCCGGCCAGCCCGAACAGGCCGCCCCACAACAGCGACCAGTCGCCCTGGCGAGGCTGGGCGACCACGTTGTCGTAGAAGAAGCCGGCCTGGTGCGCCAGCGCCCAGACAAGCACCATGTTGACCCAGCCGACGCTCTCCATGTGGAAGTGGAACCGGGCGACATCCACGCACATGGCCAGGCCGGCGAGCCACACCAGCGCGAGCACGCCGACCCGGCGGTGCAGCCACAGCGCGGCGGGCAGCAGGGCGATCAGTCCCAGGTACACCGCGAGGAACCACAGCGGGCTGACGATGAGCTTCACGACCCGGCCGGTGCCGGTGAGGTTGAAGTACGACCCGGCGACCGCGCCGACCGCGAGCCACGTCATGAGCAGCAGCGCCCCCGGCACGGCGAGCTGGCGCAGCCGCTTGAGGACGAACGAGCCCAGCCCGACGCCGCGTTCGCCGGCCCGTTCCCAGGACTTCAGGTGCACGTACCCGCCGATGTAGAAGAACAGCGGCATTACCTGGAACAGCCAGGTGAGCAGCCAGAAGCCGTCCAGGAAGCCGAGCGGGCTGGTGGCGCGCGGCCCATCGGGACGCCAGCTCAGGATGGTGAACGCCCAGTGCCACACCACGACGACGATGAGGCTGACGGCGCGCAGCAGATCCACGTAGGCGTTGCGATGGCCGGCGCTCGTCACGACCTAGGAGGATTCCACGCTGGCGTGCGGGCGTCGACCCTGCCGCCTGTCGGTGGGTGTCAAGGTGGGCCGCGTCACGCAGAAGTTCGCACCGGCATGGCGGGGTTGCGCCACGTCTGCCCGATAGCGACTATGCACGCATGTCATCGACCGAACCGGCGATCGTCGCCTGGCGGCATTCCCTGGACGCGATGCTCGACCTGGGCGAGGAACTCACCGATGAGGAGTGGCTGGCGCGTACCGAGTGTCCGGAGTGGTCGGTGGGTGACATCTTCGCCCACCTGATCGGCTCCGAACTGTGGATGGTCGCGGGCCACCCGCGTCCGGACAGCTACCGGGCGTGGTCGCGGCGACCGGTCGTGGCGCGGCGCGGCATGTCGCGCGAGGAGATCCTCGATGAGCTTCGCGACGTGTACGCCCAACGCGTCGCGCAACTGCGGGCGTACCCGCCGCAGCCGGGCGGACCGGCCGTCACCGCCCAGGGCCAGCCGATCACGCTGGGGTTCCTGCTGATGGTGCGGGCCTTCGACACGTGGGTGCATGAGCAGGATGTGCGTCGGGCCACGGGCCGGCGCGGCAACCTCGCCTCGCCGGGGGCGTTCATCGCCCGCGACCTGTTTCTCGGCTCGCTGCCGCGGATCGTGGCCCGCGACGCGCGCGCCGAGCCGGGGCAGGTGCTGCGCCTGACGGTGACCGGGCCTGTCGCGTTCGACGAGGCCGTCCTGGTCGACGCGGACCGGCGGGGCCACCTGGCGGCGCCGGTCAACGCCGGTCCGTCGACGGCGCACGTGACAGTGGGGTGGGAGTCGTTCGTCCGGCTGGCCTGCGGGCGGATCGAGCCGCACGAGGCCGACGGCGACGTGTCGGGCGACGAGGCGTTCGCGGCGCGCGTTCTCACCCATCTGGTGATCACGCCATAGTCGGGCCTGCGAGAATGCGGCCGTGCGGATGACTGTCTTCATCGAGCCCCAGTTCGGGGCCACCTACGACGACCAGCTTCGGATCGCGCGGCGCGCGCAGGAGTGCGGGTACGACGCGTTCTTCCGGTCCGACCATTACCTGACCATGCGGGGCGACGGCGGCCTGCCCGGGCCCACCGACGCGTGGGTGACCCTCGCCGGGCTGGCCCGCGACACGACCGGCATCCGGCTCGGCACCATGGTCACCTCGGCGACCTTCCGGCTGCCGGGGCCGCTGGCGATCAGCGTCGCCCAGGTGGACCAGATGAGCGGCGGTCGGGTCGAACTCGGCCTCGGCGCCGGCTGGTTCCTCGCCGAGCACGAGGCGTACGGGATCCCGTTCCCGTCGCTGGGGGAGCGCTTCGACCGGCTCACCGAACAGTTGGAGATCATTACGGGCCTGTGGGCGACGCCGGTCGGGTCGACGTTCGACTACCAGGGCCGCCACTACCAGGTGGTCGACTCGCCGGCCCTGCCCAAGCCGGTGCAGCGCCCCGCGCCGACGATCATCGTGGGCGGTACGGGCGCCCGGCGTACCCCGGCCCTGGCCGCGCGCTTCGCCGACGAGTTCAACGTGCCGTTCCGGCCGCTGGCGGAGACGACGGAGGTGTTCGGGCGGGTCGCGGCGGCCGTCGAGGCGGCCGGGCGGACCACGCCGCTGGTGTTCTCCGCGGCCCAGACGATCATCTGCGGGCGTACCGACGCCGAGGTGCGCAGGCGTGCCGAGGCGGCCAAGGTCGACGTGGACGACGTGCGCGGCCGCGGGCTCTATGGCACGCCGGCCGAGATCGTCGATCGGCTCGGGGAGTTCGCGCGGGCCGGCGCGCAGCGCGTACACCTGCAGTTTCTCGACCTGGACGATCTCGACCACCTGGACCTGGTCGCGGCCGAGGTGGCGGCGAAGCTGCGCTGAGCCGCGCCGGGCTCAGCGGGCGGCGTCGGTGCCGGTGCGGGTGTCGGTGCGGGTGTCGGAGCTGGTCCGAGGGGCGGAGCTGGTCGCGGTGCCGGTCCGAGGGCCGGAGTTGGTCGCGGTGCCGGAGCCGGACCGAGCGCCGGAGCCGGTCGCGGCGCCCGAGTCGGACCGGGTGCCAGAGTCGGATCCGGTGTTGGCGTTGGGCCGGGCGTCCGAGTTGGGGCGTCCGGCGGATTCTGGCTGACCGGTGGGCGTGGTTGGGCCGGTCGACGGCGTCGGGCCGGTTGACGGCGTCGGGCGGCTGGTTGGCGGCGCCGAGGTCGGGGCCGGCGTGGGGACGGAGCGCGGCGGTGCGACGGCCGTGTCGCCGTAGGCGAGGTCGCGGCTCGGCGCCGTGAACGTGGCGGCCGGCTTGTCGGCCAGGTACGCGGCCATGGTCCGGGCCACGGCGGCGTTCACCGCCGGGGCGACCCGCGCGCCCACGACGTCGCGCGGGTTGTCCGGGTTGGCGGCCATGCCGGCGGCGGCGACCTGCGGGGTGAACCCGGCGAACGTCTCCACCTCGTTGTTGTCGGAGCTGCCCGTCTTGCCGGCCACGTCGCGGCCGACGATGCCGGACACGGCCGTGGCCGTGCCGCCGTTGCACCGCAAGAACGCCGACTGCTGCCCGACGGGGCAGCGCGCGGCGTCGGTGGCGGCCCGGGCCACGTCCGCGTCGATGGCCCGCGAGCAGGTGGGGTCGGCGACGTCCAACTCGGCACCGGTGGCGTCGGTGACCGACGTCACCGGCAGCGCCGCGCAGGCCATGCCCTCGGCGGCGACCGTGGCGTACGCGTTGGCGAGGTCCAGCGGGGTCGTGGCCGCCACGCCGAGGGTGAACGAGCCCCAGTCGGCGGCGCTGTTGGCGGCCCGGTCGGCGTCGGCGCCGGAACGGAACGTGATGCCCAACCGTTGCGCCATCTCCACGGCCTTGTCGGCGCCGACCTGCTGCTCCAGCCAGACGAAGTACGTGTTGACCGAGCGGCCGAAGCCGTCCCACATGGTCCGGTAACCGTCCATCCAGGACGGTGAGGCGTTGCGCGGGCAGTAGTACCCGTCGCAGGAGGCCGGGCCGCTGTCCGGCCACGTCGTGCGCAGCCGGCTCGGGGCGGTGAACCCCGTGTTGAGCGGCAGGCCGTTCTCCAGCGCCGCCAGCATCGTGAACAGCTTGTACGTGGAGCCCGCCTGGTAGCCGCTCACCGAGGAACTGCCGGCGATGAGCTGGTTGACGGTGTTGGGGTAGCTGCGCTGGCCCTTCGGGTTCTTGGCGAGGCTGTAGTGCCGGTTGACGGCCATGGCCAGCACCCGGCCGGTGCCCGGCTGCACGGCGGCGATCGGCATCGCGCGCGGGCTGTTGTAGCCGTACACGGTCAGCGACTGCGCCAGCGCGGCCGCCTGCGTCGTCGGGTCCATCGACGCGACGATCGTGTAGCCGCCGCGGCGCAGCGTCGCCTCCCGGTCGTCGGGGGTCTCGCCGAACGTGGCCTGGCCCCGCCACCACTGCACGAAGTAGTCGCAGAAGAAGCCCCAGTCGTTGTGCTTCTTCGGCACGGCGGCGCAGCCGTTGGGCGAGCCGCCCTTCTTGGTGGTGAGCTTGCTGGCCTTCGCGGCGTCCGCCCGCTCCCGCGTGATCGCCCCGGTGGCGACCATCGCGTCGAGCACGTACGCCCGGCGCGCCAGGGCCGCGTCGGCGCCGTCGCCGAGCGGCGAGTCGGTGTTGGGGGAGCGCAGCAGCCCGGCCAGCAGGGCGGCCTGCGCCAGGGTGAGCTTGGCCGGGGTGGTCGAGAAGTACCGCTTCGCGGCGGCGGCGATGCCGTACGCCCCGGCACCGAAGTACGCGATGTTGAGGTAGTTGGTGAGGATCTCGTCCTTGGTGAGCTTGCGCTCCAGGGCCATGGCGTACCGCGCCTCGGTGATCTTGCGTGCGGCCGTCGTCGCGGTCGCGGCCTCGCGTTCGGCCTCGCTCAGGCTCGGGTCGCTCTTGAGCACGTTGCGCACGTACTGCATGGTCAGCGTGGACGCGCCCTGCTGGACCTCACCACTGGTGCCGTTGGCGACCAGGGCCCGGACCACGCCGCGCACGTCGACGCCGCCGTGGCTGTAGAAGCTGCGGTCCTCCGCCGCGATGACCGCCTGCCGGACCACGTCGGGGATCTCGGCGGAGGTCACGTCGCGGCGGTTCTCCTCATAGAACGTGGTGATCAGCGTCTTGCCGTCGTTGGCGTACAGGTACGACGCCTGTGCGGTGGTGGGGCGCAGCAGGACGTCGGGTACGTCGTCGCCGTGTCCGGTCACGTACGTGGCCGCCAGGGCGGCCAGCGCCCCCACGGGCAGCACGAGGGCGGCGACCATGGCGCCGGCCACGACGCTCACCAGCAGGAAACTGAGCACGACCTTGCGACGGGAGGGCTGGGACACCCGTCCACCTTTGCCGCCGCCGCAGGGCGCCGACCACTGTCCTGACCCAGATCACAGGAGAGTTTGAGCAGGTCAGGTGCCTTCTGTGTGGTTCGTGTCCGAGTGCGTCAACACCAGCTTGCCGGTCGTGCGCCGGCTGGCCAGGGCGGTGTGGGCGGCGGCCGCCTCGGCGAGCGGGAACCGTTCGGTGATCGTGACCCGCAGGCTGCCGTCGGCGAGCCGGGCGAGCACGTCGCCGAGCCGCTCGGCCCGCTCCTCGGGGGTACGCAGGTAGTGGCCGACGCTGGGGCGGGTCACGAAGAAGGACCCCTGGGCCAGCCGGGCGATGTCCACCGGCGCGACGACCCCGCTGGCCGAGCCGAACGTGACCAGCGTGCCCCGGATGGCCAGGCTGGCGAGGCTCGCGTCGAAGGTGGCCCGGCCGACCCCGTCGTAGACGGCCGCGACACCCTCGCCGTCGGTGAGCCGGCGCACCTCCTTGGGCACGTCGTCGTCGTAGCGCAGCACCTCGTCCGCCCCGGCGGCCCGGGCGACGGCCTCCTTTTCGTCCGTGGACACGGTGGCGATGACGCGGGCACCGAGCGCGTGCGCGTACTGGGTGACGAGCTGCCCCGTGCCGCCCGCCGCCGCGTGCACGAGCACCGTGTCGCCGGGGCGCACCGGGTAGCTGGCATGCGTGAGGTAGTGCGCCGTCGCGCCCTGCAGCATGGCGGCCGCCGCCAGCTCGTCACTGACGCCGTCGGGCAGGCTCACCACGTGTGCGGCGGGCAGCTTCACGTAGTCGGCGTACGAGCCCATGCCGTTGCACCAGCCGACCCGGTCGCCGACCGCGAGGTCGGTTACGTCCGGGCCGACGGCGACGATCGTGCCGGCGCCCTCCACGCCCGGGACGAACGGCAGCGGCTGCGGGTAGGCGCCCGTGCGGTGGTAGATATCGATGAAGTTCACCCCGCTGGCCGTCGTGCGCACGAGCACCTCGCCCGGGCCGGGTTCGGGAGTGGGCAGCTCGGCCGGCACGAGGACCTCCGGCCCGCCGTACGTCTGGATCTGGATCGCGTGCATGGTCATGCCCGTAACCGTAAGCCCCGGGGGGTGGCCCGGAAGCCGGCAGTGGTCAACGCCTCGGCCAGTGGGGTGGACGCCACAGTCGCCCCGTCGGCGCGTTCCACGGACATCGCGCCGAGCGCGCCGCTGCGGACCGCGTCGGCCAGGGCCCGCGCGGCGGCGGCGAGCGCGTCGGGATTCTCGACAAAAGACAACAACGTACGCCCGCCGCGCTCCACGTACAGGGCCAGCTCGCCGCCGACGGTCACCACGAGGGCGCCCGCGCGCCGGCCCGGCCGGTGGCCCGCCGCGTCGCCCTCCCCAGCCGCCACGATCCGC
>JAEZGP010000289.1 GCA_023437285.1 Actinomycetes bacterium
CCGGTTGTCACAGGCCATCGCCCCAGCGGCGCGGGCCGCCGCGATGCGCGAGCCGGTGTCCCCGCAGCTGCAACGCAACCGCCGCAAGCACATCGCCCACGTCGTCGCCGAGGTCGAGCAGCTCTTCACGGCCGAGTTGGAGATGGCCGGCGAGTCACGCGCGGAGCTGACGCACGCCGTGGTGGCCGCATCCATGTTCCCCGCGTGGTCCATGTTCGTTGACGGCCTGGGCCTCGACGCCGAGGCCGCCCGGTCGGCCATGACCCGCACGGTCACGTCGCTGTTCGCCAGCGCCCTGGCCGCCTCCGCCGCATAGCGCCTGCCGCGCGGCATGGCCGCATAGCACCCGCGGCATAGCACCTGACGCGCAGCACGTCCGCGCAGCACCAGCCGCACGCAGCACCCGCCCCAAAGCAGCTGCGGCCCGGGCGACCGGCAGGCATGCGCCCCGGTTATGCCTTGCCTGTCATACCCGCAGTGGTGCTGAGGGCCCAACCGCTCGATGCTCGAAGCGGAGGTGCTCTTCATGCAACCCATTGAGGTACCCACAACGCGGTCGCGATCATCGGAGGCGCGGCTGCAGTCGGGCAGGGACCGGGTCGTGATCGTCGGCGGGTACGGCGCGGTCGGCAAAGTCGTCGCGGCGACGCTCGCCGAGCGCGGAGTCCCGGTCACGATCGCCGGTCGTGACCTGCGTCGCGCTCAGGAGTTGGCGTGCCGGCATCCCGAGGTGATGACCGCACGACGCGTCGATGTCGACCAAGCCGACGAGCTCGACAGCGTGCTCCACGGCGCCGCCGTGGTCGTCATGTGCGTGGAGCGGCGCAATGAGCAGGTGGCTCGCGCCTGCCTGGAACGCGGTATCCACGTCGTGGACATCAGCGCCACCCCGGCCGTACTCGACTCCATTGAACGGCTGGACACGGTGACCGGGCGCGCCGGGGCGACCGCGGTCCTCAGTGTCGGACTGGCGCCCGGGCTGACCAATGTGCTCGCCCGCTGGTGCGTGGCGCGCCTGCCGTCGGCGACGTCCGTGGACATCTCGATCCTGCTCGGCCTCGCCGGCGATCACGGGCCGGATTCGGCCCGCTGGACGATGGACAACCTCACGTCCCGGGAACGGTGGGGGGCGGGGCGTCGGCGGGTCACGCTGCCCGGGTTCGGGCGGCGTACCGTCCACCCGTTTCCGTTCTCCGACCAGCGCACCCTCACCAGGACACTGGGCATTCCGGTGACCACCCGGGTGTGCTTCGACTCGGCTGCGGTCACCGCTGCGCTGTTCGGCCTGCGCGCCACCGGCGTGCTGCGCGTCCTGGGTCGGCTCGGCGCCAGCGCGGCACTCGCCTCGGCTTCGGCGCGCCTGCGCGTCGGCGGCGACCGCTTCGTCATCCACGCCCGCGCCACCGACAGCAACAGCGACAGCGACAGCACCAACACCAGCACCAGCACCAAAGACAGCGACGGCGACGACGCCACCGACAGCAACAGCACCACAGACAGTAACGGCGCCACCGACAGCGACCGCAGGCACGTGGCTGTGGCGGTCACCGGGCGCCAGGAGTGCCGGGCCACCGCGGTGGTGACCGCGCAGGTCGTCGAGCAGCTTCTGCGTCAGCCGCCGCCGGCCGGCGTGTGGCACATCGACCAGGTCGTCGAGGCCGACGCGTTCCTACGCGGCCTGCGCGAGTACGACCTGACAATCCACGACGACATTGAGCATTGACGACGAGATCTGACCAGCCACGACGGCATCTGACCTGGAGGTCCCGACCATGGCAAACACGTTCACGCAACGCTACGGGCCGCTGAGCTTCAAGCTGACCGCCCTGCTCTACGCGACGACGTTTCTCCACCACATCTACGGCGGGTTGGCCTTCCGCAGCACGGAACGGACGGTGCTCGCGGTCGTCTTCAGCGTCCTGTTCCTGATCACTTATCTGATCTACCGGCGCGCGTCCGCGCGGCGCTGGGCCGCGACGGCGTACTGGCTGTTGGTCTATGGTTTCTGGGTGGGGCTGCTGGGCCTGTTTGAAGGGTTCTACAACCACACGCTGTTCGTGGTGCTGCGCGCCAGCGGGTACGCCGGCCTCGACCGGCTCTACGGCGCGGCGAGCGACGCGCGGATCTCCGACGACCTGCTCTTCCAGGCGACCGGCGTGCTGACGTTCGTGTTCGCGGTCGTACTCGGCCTGACACCGTTGCTGGCCCGCAAGCGCATCCAGCTGATGCGCGACGTCCGCCAAGACCTCGCAGGCTGACGGCGGTAGCTGATTTCAATGACGACGAGACACGGGGGACGCGACATGGAGTACACCAGCCTCGGCCACACCGGCCTGCGGATCAGCCGGCTCGGCCTCGGCGCTATGACATTCGGACGAGAGATCGACGAGGCCGAAAGCCACCGCCTGCTCGACCACTTCACCGCAGCGGGTGGCACCCTCGTCGACACCGCTGACTCCTACGGTGCCGGGCAGTCGGAGGAGATCATCGGCAGTTGGCTGCGGACGAGGCGGCGCGAGGAGATCGTGCTCGCCACGAAGGTGCGCTTCGGCCCGGGCCCCCACCGCCGGGGCCTGGGCCGCACCCACATCCTGCGTTCGGTGGACGAGAGCCTGCGGCGGCTCGGCACCGACTACATCGACCTGTACCAGGTGCACATGTGGGACTACGGCACACCCGTCGAGGAGACCCTGCGTACCCTCGACTCGCTGGTCACGTCCGGGAAGGTGCGCTACCTCGGCATCAGCAACGTCGCCGGCTGGCAGTTGCAGCGCACGGTGTTGACCTGCCGGCTTATGGGTTGGGAGCCGGTCGTCTCCCTGTCGCCCCTCTACAACCTGCT
>JAEZGP010000317.1 GCA_023437285.1 Actinomycetes bacterium
GGGTCGCCGTCGCGGGCGGTCGCGGCGAGGTCGACCGCGGAAACGGGCAGGGCGGTGGGACGCCAGCCCTGCCGCAGGGCCCAGGCGACCATGGCCGGGCCGCTGGACATGGTCTCCACGCAGCCGCGTGCGCCGCACGGGCAGGCGTCGCCGTCGAGGTCGACGACCATGTGTCCGATGTGGCCGGCGTTGCCGGAGCGGCCCTGGTACAGGCGGCCGAGCTGGATCATGCCGCCGCCTACGCCCGTGGATACGACGATGACGATGACGTTGTCCAGGTCCCGGGCGGCGCCCAGCCAGTGTTCGCCCACGGCGGCGCAGATGCCGTCGCCCGCCAGCCGTACGGGCAGGTCCGCGTGCCGGCGTACCCGGTCGACGAGGGGAAAACGCCGCCAGGCGGGGATGTTGACGGGGCTGACCGTGCCGGCGGCGAGGTCGAGTGGGCCGGCCGAGCCGATGCCGACGCCGGCGAGCGGGCCGGGTGCGGCGGCGCGCAGGTCGTCGATGAGCGCGCGCAGTTGCGGCCACACCAGGTCGTCGCCGGCCGGGCCGGACCTTGTCGGGCGTACCCGGTGCTCGCGCAGCGTGCCGACCGCGTCGACGAGCGCTCCCGCGATCTTGGAGGCGCCGATGTCGATGGCGAGCGCCCAGGGCGGGTTCACGCGCCGTCCCGGCGGGGCGGCCGCTCGCCCGAGCCGCGCGCGATGAACCGGGTGGGTAGGACGATCTGCTGCGGCAGGCCGGTACGCCCGCCGAGGCGGTCCAGGGCCGTCTCGGCGGCGCGGCGGCCCAGGTCGACGGGGTCGTGGGCGATCACGGAGATGCCCAGGGTTGCGGCGAACTCGAAGTCGTCGAAGCCCAGTACGGCCGGCGGGTCCGAGTGCCCCGCCACGGCGTCGATGACGCCGGCCGTGATGCGGTTGTTGAGGGCGAACAACGCGGTCGGCGCGTCCGGCCCGGCGAGCAGTTGCGCGGCGACCGACCGGGCGGTGGCCACGTCGTGAGCCCGGTGCACCCACCGCTGCCAGTCCCCGGCGCCGGCGGCGCGCATGGCGTCGGCGAACCCGGCGACGCGTTCGCGGGCGGTCCAGAGCTCATCGCGGTCGGCCAGCAGCCCGATGCGGCGGTGGCCCTGCGCGAGGAGCCGCCCGGTCGCCTCCCTTACGGCGCGGCGGTTGTCGAGCACGATGCTGTCGGCGGCGACGTCGAGGGCGGGCCGGTCGATGAAGACCATGGGCGTGCCCAGTTGCTGTTCGGGCACGAGGTACGCGTGCTGTTCGGCGACCGGTACGACGAACAGGGCGCGGACGCGTCGCTCCAGCATGGTGAGGGTGACGCGGCGCTCGCGGTCCGGGTCCTCGTCGCTGGTGGCGAGGAACAGCTCGAGGCCGTGCTCGCGCAGCAGCCGTTCGGCGCCGGCCGCGATCTGTGTGTAGAACGGGTTCGACAGGTCGCCGATGACGAACCCGACGGCGGTGGACACGGCGCCCGAGCGCAGGTCGCGGGCCAGCCGGTTGGGCCGGAACCGCAGGGTACGGGCGGCCTCGCGGACCCGGCGGGCGGTCTCGTCGCGGACGTTGGGCTGACCGCTGAGGACGCGTGACGCGGTCTTGACGCTCACCTCGGCGAGCTGGGCGACGTCGCGCAGGGTGGCCCGGGACGGCCGGGCGGCCACCTCGTCGGCGCCGGGTTCGTCGAGGGGCACCGCGCTCTCCTTCCGCGGCCGCGACGGCGCCGCGGCACGAACGCGACGAAGCACCGCCGGCGGCGTGTGGCGCTCAATGAACCACCTCGATGTCAACGATGTCAAGGACGAATTGATCGCCGGCGGTCCTGAAAGCCCGCTGATAGCCGGCTACTGAACCGCTTCAGTTTACATCTATTGACATCGTTGGTATCCGGTCGTAGCCGGCGGCTACGGGAGGTTCATGGGCCGGATCGGGCGGCGGTGGGACTTTCAGTGCCCGGGCCAGGCCCGCGTGCCGTGGCGTGAGGCGGCGGCGCGGGGTGTCGCCGCGTACATCGGAAGGTTTGGATGTTTTGGCGTGGCGCCGGACGATGTGGCGGCGCCTACCCGGCCTGTTGACCCCCTAGGTCCCCGAAGGAGATGACGCAAGGTGATCAGGAAAGTCACGGTGATCGCCGCAGCGGTGGCGGTCGTCCTCGCCGCCGGCGGCGTCGCCCTGGCGACGACAGCCTCGGCCCGCACCGCCGCCTTCCCGGCGGCGAAACCGTCGGAGTTCGTCAGCCGCAAGGGCCACAACCTGTACCTCAACAACAAGCCGTTCCGGTTCGCCGGGTCGAACAACTACTACCTGAACTACTCGTCCCAGTTCATGGTCGACAAGGTGCTCGACGCGGCTGCCGCGGCGAAGTTCCAGGTGCTGCGCGTGTGGGGCTGGTTCGACATCGGCACCCCCGGTGGCAGCGACTCCGTGCACACCGGCGACAAGAGCTTCTACCTGCAGTACTGGGACGCCGCGGCCGGTCGCCCGGCCCTCAACACGGGCGACAACGGCCTGGTCAAGCTCGACTACGCGCTCTACAAGGCCCGCCTCAACGGGCTGAAGATCGTGCTGCCGTTCACGAACAACTGGTCGGACTTCGGCGGCATGGACCAGTACGTGCGGTGGGCCGGCGCGTCCCACCACGACGACTTCTACACCAACCCCACCATCAAGGGCTGGTACAAGGACTACATCAGGGGCCTGCTGAACCGGGTGAACACGTACACCGGGATCGCCTACAAGGACGACCCGACCGTCATGACGTGGGAACTGGCCAACGAGCCGCGCTGCGGCGGGCACAACATCTACCCCCGCTCGGCCACCTGCACCACCCGGACGATCACCACATGGGCCGACGAGATGACCCGCTACCTCAAGTCGCTCGACGCCAGGCACCTGGTCAGCGTCGGCGACGAGGGCTTCTACTGCGAGCCGGGCAGCTCCGACTGGATCCGCAACTGCAACGACGGCGTCGACACGATCGCGCTGACCAAGCTGCCGGCCGTCGACGTCATGTCGTTTCACCTCTACCCCGACGGCTGGCAGCAGACCCGCGCCTGGGGCACGAAGTACATCACCGATCACGTCCGCGACGCCCGTCGGCTCGGCAAGGCGGTCATGATGGGCGAGTACGGCTGGCAGGACAAGGCGACCCGTGCCCCGGTCTACAAGGAGTGGATGGACGCGTTCGCCCGCAACGGCGGCAACGGCGCGCTCTA
>JAEZGP010000295.1 GCA_023437285.1 Actinomycetes bacterium
GTTCCGGGGAGCCGGCGCCGGCGACCGCCGGTTAGCGGACACGTCTGGTGGGCCCGCGCGCCGCGGGCCTACCAGACGTCGCCGCCGCGCCAGTCCGCGATGAGCGGCCCGTCGAGGTCGAGCACGGCAGGGCCGGGCAGGACGTACACGCCGCCGTCCTCGTCCGGGGTCCGGCGTACGCCGTCCGGCGTCAGCGCCGACAGCGGCCCACGCCACTGCCGCCACCCGCGGGCCAGGTAGAACGGCACCGCCTCGTCCGTGGCGCCCAGCGCGCCGAGGTCGTACCCGCCCCGGATCAGCCGCTCCAGCGCCGTCATCAGGGCCGCGCCGTGGCCGCGTCGGCGCGCGGTCGCCCGTACCGCGACGCCTTCGACATAACCCGCGCGCAGCGCGACGCCGCGGTGAACCAGCCTGCGTTGCACGAGGCTCGCGTGTCCCACGAGTTGCGGTCCGGCGTACGCCAGGGCGTGGATGCCGCCGAGGCAGTGCTCCCAGTCGTCGTCGGTCATGTCGTCGAAGACCTCGAAGAGCAGGGCGCGGGCGGCCCGGGCGGTCGTCGGGTCCAGGTCGGCGGTGTGTCGGGTGACGACATGCGGCATCGGGCCATGATGCCACCGCCATTCAGCGATCTTGTCCGGCGCACGGTTGATCAGGTATAGCATCGCATTGGGTCGTAAAGGGCATATAGGTCCGGGGGTTCGGCGGCTATGGGGGACGTGATCGCGGATTTCTTGGCGGATCTGGAGCGCGCGGACGACGAGCCGGTCCTGAGGCGGGCCACGGGCACCCTGCGCTTCGAGCTGGAGCACGCGCACGCCACGCAGCGGTGGCTCGTCACGATGGACCGCGGGCGGGTGTCCGTTTCGCGCGCCAACGCGGCCGCCAACTGCGTCGTACGGGGCGACCGGACCACCCTGGAACGCGTCATCACCGGCCAGCTGAACCCGCTGGCCAGCCTGCTGCGCGGGCGCCTGCGGGCAGACATCGACGCAAGCTCCGAGGTGCTCGTCCTGTTCGCCCGGTACGTCAGCGCGCGGGTGTACCGGCTGCAACAGGCGGGCCTGTTGCCCGGGCCGGACCGGGCAGCCGGATCGCGGCCGAAGGGCAGGCGGCGATGACCGAACAGATCGCCATCCTCGACGGCAACACCTTCGTCGTCAGCGACGGCTGCGGCGACATTGAGGCCACACCCACTGACACCGTGGGGCTGTTCTCGTTCGACACCCGGTTCCTGTCCACCTGGGTGCTCACCGTCAACGGCCTGCGGCTCGACGCGCTGGCCGCCGACCGGCTGCAGTACTTCGAGACGCGCTTCTTCCTCGTCCCCGGCACCGGCACCGTCTACCTGGACGCGAAACTGTCCGTGATCCGCCAGCGCGCGGTCGGCGGCGGCTTCCAGGAGGACCTGATCATCCTCAACCACGACGAGAAGCCCGTGGACCTGGAGGTCCGCATCGACGCGCGGTCCGACTTCGCCGACCTGTTCGAGATCAAGAATGCCCAGGGCAAGAAGGGCAAGTACTACGCGAGCATCGAGGAGGGGCGGCTGCTGCTGGGCTACCAGCGCGAGACGTTCATCCGGGAGACCCTCATCAGGGCCTCCAACCGCCATTGCCGCGTCGACGACCAGGGCCTCACCTTCAACGTGCGGATCGACCCGCACGGCCGCTGGGAGACCGACATCGAGGTGTCCGCCATCGTGGTCGCCTACCACGGCCACCAGCCCCGCGGCCGGGACCTACGCAAGGTCAAGCCCAAGTACGCCCATGACGAGCACGAGGCCCGCCCCAACATCGGCCAGAGCCTGGAGCAGTGGCTCGCCAGCGCGCCGAAGCTGGAGTGCGAGGACGACACCCTGCGCGCGACCTACCGGCGCAGCCTCATCGACCTCGCCGCCCTGCGGTTCTCGCCGCCGGTGTCGGCCGGGCACACCCTGCCCGCCGCCGGGCTGCCCTGGTTCATGACGATGTTCGGCCGCGACAGCATCTTCACCAGCCTGCAGGCCCTGCCGTTCACCTCCGAGCTGGCCAGCACCACCTTGAAGGCCCTCGGCGGCTGGCAGGGCGCCCGCGTCGACGACTTCCGCGACGAGGACCCCGGCCGCATCCTGCACGAGATGCGCTACGGCGAGACCGCCGCGTTCGAGGAACAACCCCACTCGCCGTACTACGGCGCCGCCGACGCCACCGCGCTCTACGTGGTGCTGCTCGACGAGTACGAGCGGTGGACCGGCGACGCGGCCCTCGTCAAGGACCTCGAGTACGAGGCCCGCGCGGCCCTGAACTGGATCGACGAGTACGCCGACCTGCAGGGCAACGGGTACGTGTCCTACCAGCGGCGCAACGAGGAGACCGGCTTGGAGAACCAGTGCTGGAAGGACTCGTGGGACTCCATCGCCTACTCCGACGGGCGGTTGCCCGGGTTTCCGCGGGCGACCTGCGAACTGCAGGGCTACGCCTACGACGCGAAGGTGCGCGGGGCGCGGCTGGCCCGCGAGTTCTGGGGCGACCCGGCCTACGCCGAGCAGCTGGAGCGCAGCGCCGCCGACCTGAAAAGGCGGTTCAACAACGACTTCTGGCTGCCCGACAGGCAGTACTTCGCGCTCGCCCTGGACGCCGACGGCGCCAAGGTGGACTCACTCACCTCCAACATCGGTCACCTGCTGTGGAGCGGCATCGTCGACAAGCCCAAGGCCAAGGCGGTCGCCAAGCACCTGATGAGCGACCGGCTGTACTCCGGCTGGGGCATCCGCACGATGGCCACCGGCGAGCAGCGGTACAACCCGATCGGATATCACGTCGGCACGATCTGGCCGTTCGACAACTCGTTCATCGCGTGGGGCCTGCGCCGCTACGGGTTCGCCGAGGAGGCGGCCCGGGTCGCGGCGGGCATCCTCGACGCGGCGGTCTTCTTCGAGGGCCGCCTGCCCGAGGCCTTCGGCGGGTACGAGCGCGAACTGACCCGCTACCCGGTGCAGTTCCCGACGGCGTGCAGCCCGCAGGCCTGGTCGACGGGGGCGCCGCTGTTGTTCCTGCGTACGATGCTGGGCCTGGAACCGAGCGGCGAGCACCTGGTGGTCAACCCGAAGCTGCCGGGCGGCGCGGGACACATTGCGCTGCTGGACATCCCGGGCCGGTGGGGCAAGCGCGACGCGTTCGCCCGCGCTCGCAAGCCGCTGCGCCGCCGCTACGAGACCGAGGACTGACCCGGGCCGATCGGGGCCTGCGGCGTCGGATAGCCGTCCGCTGGCGCCATCGACCGGGCTGGTCAGCCTTCCCTATGATCGCGGGATGCCCGCCGCCCCGCAGCCCCTCCACGTCACCACCCGAGGTGGCACGAAGACCTTCCAACCCGGCACCATCGTGGTGATCGGGCGCGATACGGCCGCGAGCGTCGTCGTCTCCCACGAGAAGGCGTCGCGTCAGCACCTGACGGTCCACTTCGCACCCGAGCACGGCTGGGTGCTGACCGACACCAGCTCCAACGGCACGTTCCACAACGGTCAGCGCGTGCCCCACCTCGTGCTCACCGGCCCGGTGTCGGTGCTGCTGGGCAACGTCGCCGACGGCGAGCGGATCGACTTCGCGGTGGGCGTGCCCGCAGCGGCGACGCCCGTTTCCGGGCCGTCGGGCGGGCCCGTCCCCGGGCCCGTCGTGGCGCCGGTCCCCGGACCGGTCGCGGCGCCCGTTCCCGGGCCGGTTGCCGCACCCGTTCCCGGGCCCGTGTCCGGCCCCGGGCCCATGCCCGGCGGGCCGATGCTGCCGGGCGGCGGCGCGAACCCGATGAGCATGTCATTCGGCGAGCTGTCGATGGTGTACGAGCCGACCAAGCGCCTGCGCATCGGCCGCGCGCCGGACAACGACGTCGTGGTCAACAACCTCATCGCGTCGCGCTACCACGCGCAGTTGCACGCCGACGGTCGCGGCGGCTGGGTGCTGGAGGACCTCAACAGCTTCAACGGCACCTTCGTCAACGGCCAGCGGATCAGCCGCCGGGCACCGGTCGCCAACGGTGCGCTCATCACCATCGCCCACCACCACTTCGCCCTGGTCAACGGCCGCCTGGAGGAGTACGTCGACGACGGGCGGGTGAGCCTCACGGCGCTCAACCTGCGGGTCGTGGCGGGCAAGCTGCAACTGCTCGACGACATCAGCTTCCAGTTGGAGCACAACTCGCTGCTGGCGATCCTCGGCCCCACCGGCGCCGGCAAGTCGACCGTGATGCGGGTGCTCACCGGCACCCAGGCGCCGGCCGCCGGGGCGGTGCTCTACAACGGCCGCAACCTCTACGCCGCGTACGACGAACTGCGCTACCGCATCGGGTACGTGCCGCAGGACGACATCCTGCACAGCCAGCTGACCGTGCGTAAGGCCCTCAACTACGCGGCCAAGCTGCGCTTCCCCCCGGACGTGTCCTCGGCCGAGCGTGGCGCGCGCGTCGAGGAGGTCATGGCCGAGCTGGGCCTGAGCCACCGCGCGAACCTGTCGGTGAGCCGCCTGTCGGGCGGTCAGCGCAAGCGCACCAGCGTCGCGCTGGAGCTGCTCACCCGCCCGTCGCTGCTGTCGCTCGACGAGCCCACCTCCGGCCTCGACCCCGGCTACGAGCGCCAGGTCATGACGCTGCTGCGCGACCTCGCCCGCGGCGGCCGTACGGTGATCACGGTCACCCACAACACGGAGAGCCTCGACCTGTGCGACCGGGTGCTGTTCCTCGCCCCCGGCGGCCAGGTCGCCTACTACGGCCCGCCGAGCGAGGCCCGGGAGTACTTCGGCACGCCGCACTACCCCGAGGTGTTCACCCGCCTCGAGGAGGCGCCGTCCGGCGCCGCCAAGGCCGCGTTCGCCCAGTCGCCCAAGGCCCGTCAGTACCTGGACCAGCCGCTGCGCCGGCAACTGGAATCCGCGCCGCCGCCCCCGCAGGCCACCGCGAAGGCGCCCACCCGCGCGCCGGTGCCCAGCCCGCTGCGCCAGGTGTTCACGCTGACCGGCCGGTACACGAACATCATCTCCAGCGACCTGCGCAACACGCTACTGCTGCTCGTCCAGGCGCCGATCCTGGGCCTGCTCATGATGGTCGCGCTCGGCAAGGACGGCCTCAAGCCGGGCAGCCCGACGGTCACCGGCGGCGGCACGGTGCTGCTCGCCCTCGTCCTCGGCGCGTCCTATCTGGGCGCCGGCAACGCGGTCCGCGAGGTCGTCAAGGAACGGGCGATCCTCGCCCGCGAACGGGCGGCCGGGTTATCACCCGGGGCGTACCTGTGGTCCAAGGTGATCGTGCTCGGCCTGCTGACCGTCGTGCAGGCGATCATCCTCGTCCTCATGGGTACGGCCCGGCAGGGTGGTCCCGCCGAGGGCGCGTTCATCTCCTCCGGCAAGCTCGAACTGATCGTCGTGGCGGCGCTGACCGGCCTCGCCGCGATGGCGCTGGGCCTGCTCATCTCCTCGCTCGTGTCCAACCCCGACAAGGCGCTGACGATCCTGCCGGTGGTCCTGCTCGCGCAGTTCCTGCTCTCCGGGGCGTTCTTCGACGTCAACGGCTCCGTACTCAAGCCCCTGTCGTACGTGACGAGCGCGCGCTGGGGCTTCGCGGCCGCCGCGTCAACAGCCAACCTGCAGGGTCTGGTGCCGCGTACGTGCGGCCAACCGCTCGACCCCTCGCTGCCGCCGGGCACCCGCGTGATCAAGTCGGAGGCGGACGACCCGGCCTGCGACAGCACGCGCAAGCACGAGCCGAAGACCTGGCTGCTCGACAACCTGGCTGTCCTGTTGCTGACGATCGTGCCGTTGTTCATCGCGTGGCTGCTCATCCGAAGGGTTGGACAGCCCAAACGCTAGCGGCCGGGACCTCTCGGCCGCGTAGAAGATGATCGCGGACGCTACATTGTCGGGCGGATGCCCACCACCCACCCGTCGCACCCCTCGGGAGTCCACATGACGCAGCCGTCCTACGACCGCAGCGGCGCCGCCAGGCTTGCGCTGCAGGAGATCTTCCGTGACTACGGGCTGGCGGGCATCGACAACGACGCGCTGCTCAACCAGTTGCTGCCCGACCTGCTCGCCGGGTCGCCGAAGGAGGCCGGCCTCGTGCTCGCGGCCGCCTCCGCCGACGTCGGGCAGCTGCTGACCAGCCGCATCCAGGGCGGCATGGCGCCCGACGCGGCGGTCCGCGACGTCGCGGCGGTCCTCGCCGACCGCAACGCCCTGGACACCAACGCCGCGCTGTGGGTCGTGTCGGAGTACTCCGCCGCGCTCGGTCACCCGGTTTCCGTCCAGTGGTCGGCTCCCCAGTCGCCGGTCGCGCCGCCCACGTTCGCGCCGCAGTCCGGGCCGCCCTCGCAGCAGACCTCCTCGCCGCCCTTCCCGCAGCAGACGTCGACGCCGCCTTTCCCGCAGCAGACGTCCACGCCGCCCTTCCCGCAGCAGGGGCCGTCGCAACCCGGAGCGCCGCAGTCCGGGCCGCCCCACCAGCAGGTGCCGCCACCGTTCCCGCAGCAGGGGCCGCCCGGCCAGTTCCCGCCGCCGCAGCAGTTCCCGCCGCGGCCGGGGCCGGACG
>JAEZGP010000397.1 GCA_023437285.1 Actinomycetes bacterium
CAGAGCGAGCAGGCGCGAGGTTAGGGCACTGCTCGGGCCTTGGCGGCCCTCCCAGCGCGAGCCTTCACCCCCGGCCTGAAGGCCGGAGCACTGGCCCGCATTCCGGTAGCCGAGATTAGGCGATCCCACCGATTGCGGCAGCCCGGGGCGGAGTCGGGCGATCGACAGCGGTCACCGGAAAGATCAACCGGACGCTCCGCGCGAAAGATCGTCGTGCACCCTCCACCGACCGCCTACCCGTGGGTAGCATCCGATCTATGACCGCGTCCCCCCTGCCCGTCATCGCCGACGGCACGCTGACCTCGACCAACCCGGTCTCGGGCGAGATTGTCGGCACGTTTCCCGTCGCCGGCCCCGAGGAGGTGTCAGCCGCGGTCGTCCGGGCCCGCGCAGCCGGCGCGTGGTGGCGGGAACTGGGCTTCGACGGGCGGCGTGAGCGGCTGCTGCGGTGGGCCGGCGCGATCGCCCGGCGGCTGCCGGAGCTGACCGCGCTCATGCACGCCGAGGGCGGCAAGCCCGTCGCGGACGCGACCGTGGAGGCGGCCGCCGCCCTGGAACACCTGGCCTGGGCCGCCAAGAACGCCAAGCGGGTGCTGCGGCTGCGCCGCCAGCGCGGCTCGCTCATGCTCGCCGAGTTCAGCGCGATGCTGGAATACCAGCCGTACGGGGTCATCGGCGTGATCGGCCCGTGGAACTACCCCATCCACACGCCGATGGGGTCGCTGGCCTACGCGCTCGCCGCCGGCAACGCGGTCGTCTTCAAACCCAGCGAGTACACCCCGGCGATCGCCGACTGGTACGTGCGACGGTTCGCCGAGGTCGTACCCGAGCAGCCCGTACTCCAGATTGTCTTCGGCGGCGGCGAGACCGGCGCCGCGCTCGTGGCCGCGGGCGTCGACAAGATCGCGTTCACCGGCTCGACGGCCACCGGCAAGAAGATCATGGCGGCGTGCGCGACGACGCTGACGCCGGTCCTGCTGGAGTGCGGCGGCAAGGACGCCATGATCGTCGACAGCGACGCCGACCTGGACGCGGCCGCCGACGCGTGCTGCTGGGGCGCGCTGACCAACGCCGGGCAGGCGTGCGTGAGCATCGAGCGCGCGTACGTCGTCTCGCCCGTCTACGACGCGTTCCTCGACAAGCTGGTGGCGCGCGTGGCCAAGCTGCGGGTGGGCGGCGACCCCGACGCCGACCTCGGCCCGATCACCATGCCCGGGCAGATCGACATCATCGCCCGCCACATCGACGACGCCCTGGCGCGCGGCGGTCGCGCCGTCGTCGGCGGCCGGGAGGCGGTCCAGCCGCCGTTCGTCCACCCGACGGTGCTGGTCGATGTCCCGCCGGACTCGATGGCCGTCACCGAGGAGACGTTCGGCCCGACCCTGGTCGTCACGCGCGTCGCCGACGCCGACGAGGCGGTCCGGCTGGCCAACGCCACCTCGTACGGCCTGGGCGGCGCCGTCTTCGGCAAGGCGCGCGCCCTGTCGCTGGCCCGCCGCATGCGCTCGGGCATGACGTCGATCAACGGCACGCTGTCGTTCGCGGGCATGGGCTCGCTGCCGTTCGGCGGTACGGGCGACTCCGGCATCGGCCGCATCCACGGCGCCGACGGGCTGCGCGAGTTCGCCCGCCCCAAGGCCATCACCAAGCGCCGGGCCAGATCCTTGATCCCGTCAACGACCTTCGACCGCACCCCCGCGGACACCTCCCGCGTGGTCAGGATCGTCCGCCTCCTCCACGGCCGCCGCCGCTGACTCCTGACGCGTCACACCCACACCCCGGCGTTTGGGCGGAAAGGCGTGTTATTCGGGCGTGTTATTACACGCGCAACCACCCAAACGTCGGGAAGCAGGGGCCGGCGCCGGCAGTGGCGGGTTAGAAGAGGGTCAGCTCGTCTCGCTTGATGCCGCGTAGCGCGTCGTAGTCGACGACCACGCAGCGGATGCCGCGGTCGGTGGCCAGGACGCGGGCCTGGGGCTTGATCTCCTGGGCCGCGAACACGCCCGTGATGGGGGCGATCAGCGGGTCGCGGCAGAGCAGCTCCAGGTAGCGCGTCAGCTGTTCCACGCCGTCGATGTCGCCGCGCCGCTTGACCTCCACCGCGACGTGGGCGCCGGTCGCGTCGCGGCACAGCAGGTCGACCGGGCCGATGGCGGTCATGTGCTCACGGCGTACGAGCGTGAAGCCCACGCCGAGCGCCGACGGCGTCGCGGCGAGCAGCTCCTGCAGGTGGGCCTCCACGCCGTCCTTGCGCAGGCCGGGATCGACACCCAGCTCGTGGCTGGTGTCGTGGAGGATCTCCTCAAGCGTGATCCGCAGTTCCTCGCCGGCCTTGTTGACCACGCGCCACACCCCGGGCGCCTCTTCGATCCGGCACGGCGGGCTCATCCAGTTCAACGGCTTGTACGCACGGTCGTCGGCGTGGATCGAGATCGACCCGTCGGCCTTGACCATGAGCAGCCGGGTGGCGAGGGGCAGATGTGCGGTGAGCCGTCCGACGTAGTCCACCGAGCACCGAGCGATAACCAGACGCACCGCAGCAGCCTACGCGACACACCGCCGCGTCGACGCCGGTTGGCGGCGCACCGGCGGTCCGGTTCCGATCGGCATGGGTGACATGTCACACACAACCTGGGCGGCCGTACGAGGCTCGTACCCACGACGGAACCCGACGCGCAGGAGAGGAAGAACATGACGCTCCGACGGACGGCCGGCGTGCTGGCCCTGGCGGTCGCCCTGGTGGTGGGCCTGCAGAGCCCGGCGGCCGCGGCGACGGCCACGATCAGCGCCAACAACGGGTACGCGACCGC
>JAEZGP010000485.1 GCA_023437285.1 Actinomycetes bacterium
CGCACCGGCACCGGACCCCACGTCATGGCCGCCCTACGCAACGCCGCGATCAGCGCCCTACGCACCGCCGGCGCCACCAACATCGCCGCCGCGAACCGCCATCACGCCCGAGACAGCACCCGCCCACCCGCCCTACTCGGGATCACCTAACGACTTTGCCGGGCGCCTGCCAGTACCTTCCAGGTCTTGAGGATGGCCACGGCGCGTTCGCCCTTGGCTCGGATGCGGGCGTGGGCGCGGTTGCCCTCGCGCATCGGTTCGGGCAGGTTGCGGCCTTTGAACGGTGTGCTGACGGTGCCGCCCGCGCCTTGGTATCCCTTGTCCGCCCAGACAGCTACGTCCGCTTGGGCGAGAGCGTCGATGAGATCGTGGGTGCGGGCGACGGTCAGGTCATGGGTACTGCCCGGCAGGGCGGGCGAGGCCCACAGCAGGTGGCCGCGTGGACCGGCCAGGACCTGGATGTTGACGCCATGACGTTTGTGCTTTCCCGAGTAGTACGGCCGTTGGTCGGCGACCCGTTCGATCGAGACGAGGGTCCCGTCGAGGATCACCCACACCAGCAGCGCGGCCCGTTCGATGGCTTGGGCGAGGGTGGGTGCCTGGGCGGCAAGCAGGTCAACGGCCTCACGCACGTAGCGGTAGACGGTGCCTACCCCGATGCCGAACCCGGTGGCCAACCGCTGGTAGGTGTCACCGTTGCGCAGCCACGCCAACGCCAGCAACGCCTGACGACCGGGGTCGAGGCGACGCCACCGTGACCGGATCCGGGCCCGGTGGTTGCGGATCAGGTCTGCAAGGCAGGTCAGGCTACGCGTCGACAGCGAGATCGTGGAAGGATATGCCAGCACAGGGCTCCCCCGGAGATGACAGTGGTCTTGGTCGACTTGTTCATCTACCAGGAGCCCTGTCCCTTATGGACACCCGCCCACCTACCGGACTTGACCTGCACCGACAGGTTGGAAAGTCCTCGTTGTTGTGCAAGTCCGGCGTGGCGGTGATCGATAAGAGTTGAGGTCTCCGGTAGATCGGTTAGCGACCAAGCAAACCGAAGACCTTCCGGAGACCTCGTGCCGAGCCTAGCGGCAGCGAGGCGCCACGACTTGACCGACTCGCAGTGGGCGGCTTTGCAGCCGTTGTTGCCTGCGCAAGCGGGTCGTGGGCGGCCACGCAAATGGACCAGCAGAGATGTCATCGATGGGATCCGGTGGCGCATCCGCACCGGCGCACCGTGGCGGGACGTGCCTGAGGCGTACCCTCCGTGGCAGACGTTGTACCGCTGGTTTCGGCGCTGGCAACGCGACGGCACCTGGGCGAAGGTCCTGGCCGGGCTGCAAGCCCGGCCGACGCTGACGGGCGCATCGACTGGAAGGTCAGCGTCGACTCGACCATCAGCCGGGCTCACCAGCACGCTGCGGGTGCACGCCGGGAGGGTCATCTGCAGAAGGAACCGCCCGGTGGCGTGCAGGTCGAGCCCGATGATCACGGGCTGGGACGTTCCCGAGGTGGGTTCACCACGAAGACGCATCTGGCCTGTGATCAGGGTCGTAAGCCGCTCTCACTGGTGATCACCGCTGGTCAGCGAGGTGATAGCCCACAGCTGATCACGGTGCTGGAGCGGATCAAGGTGTACCGGATCGGTGGCGGCCGGCCCCGCACCCGCCCGGACCTGCTGTTGGCGGACAAGGCGTACACCAGCCGCGCTAACCGCGCTTACGCTCGTCGCCGCCGGATCCGGGTGTGCATCCCGAGCAAGGCCGACCAGGACGCCAACCGCAAGGCCAAGGGGTCCAAAGGCGGACGCCCGCCCGCCTTCGACCCGCAGGGTGTACCGGCTGCGTCATGCCGTGGAATGCGGCATCAACCAGCTCAAACAACACCGGGCGATGGCCACCCGCTACGACAAGCTCGCCGTCCGCTACGAAGCCACCGTCACCATCGCCGCCATCAACCAATGGCTTCGACCATTACGAAACACGGCCTAGCGGCTCAGGCGCACGCTGCCGAACGATCCCGTCCGCCAATGGCAGCAATTCCTCGATCATCTAGCTAGACGTGAACGGTGAGTTGAGTCGTTCAGGATCTGGACTGACCAGTCAGCCCTCGGAGTTACCAGACACCACCGGAAACGACCCCGCTTTGACATAGGAGGCACCTTCGAGGCACCTGGCGTCCACAATGGAAATGAGAAAGCCTCCGCTCTGGGGTGTTTTCCCAGCTCAGAGGCTTGATCAATAGTGCGCCGCCAGGGACTCGAACCCCGAACCCGCGGATTAAGAGTCCGCTGCTCTGCCAGTTGAGCTAGCGGCGCTCGGTTGGCAACGGCAGAAACCTTAGCACGCGCGCTCGGTGGATCTCCAATCAGTATCCGGTCCGGCACACAAACTCGACAAAAGCGTACAAAAAATTCGGCCGATAAGTCGTGCATCGGCCGGATCTTGTATTGGCAGGGCGGCGCCCGATATTCACAGATGACGATCATGGTACGCGCGGTCTCCCTGGTCGTAGCCTCGTCCAGTTATCTGTCGGGACGGCGACCTTGGGGATGAACCGGTCCGCGGTACGGCGTCCGCACGCACGGCACCGCTGGTCGTTGCTCTCGTCCGCTGGCTGATCTGGCCGAAGTGACCGGCCTGTCCGCGGCGATGGGCGAGGCGCTGGCGGCGCTGCGCCGGCGCGACCGTGGGCATGATCGGGCCAGGTCGCGGTGGACCTGGCGATGATGCTCGCCGACGTTGGCGAGGCGATCGCTGATCTCGCGGTGCTGCGCCATCAGGGTGAGCTGTTCGGGCCGGTGCCCTCGATGCCACCGCATGGCGGGTCCTTGGTCCAAGCCGCGAAGGAGCCGTAGGCGGTGCGGTACGGCGGGAAGTCGTGTGGCAGGTAGCGCCAAGAGGTCGCGTCGCTGCGCTTCCTCCACGCCGACGTGATCGGCTACATGGAGATGCAGAACAACGGGTACGGGCCGGGCAGCGCGGTGCGGCGATTCAAAATCTTCCCGCTCGAAGGGTTGCTGAATCTTCGCGAGTCACCTGGTCGTCACGTACAGGAAATGAGCCGATCGCATTCCGTCGGTCGTTCGGGTGCACTCCGCTGGGACCTTCAGTTACTTGGCGCATCCCCCTCTGTCGATCAGGAAAAGTAATCAATAGGGTTCGGCGGTGTCCTCGAACCGCGATCTCATCAGCCACGAGGAGACGGTCTTAGTCGACCTCCAGGCGATGGCCCACGCCGCCCCTGTCGACCTCCCCGAAGCCGACGGCTCCTCAGCACCCACAGCGGCCCCCTGGCCGATTGAAAAACCCAAGCGTCGGCGTACCAAAGGCAAGTCCCCGTGGTGGCTCAAGCTTCTCGTCGTCTTCGGCGCCATCCTCACCCTGGTAGCAAGCTGCGTCATCGGCGGTTTCTACGCCCTGACCGCCCGCTACGAAGGCAAGGTCACCCG
>JAEZGP010000501.1 GCA_023437285.1 Actinomycetes bacterium
CCCGAACCCGGAAGCTAAGCCCACCAGCGCCGATGGTACTGCACCCGTGAGAGTGTGGGAGAGTAGGACGCCGCCGGACAAACACCCAGTTCAGGGCCACCCACACAGGTGGCCCTGAACTCGTTTACACCCCATTAATCGTGTGGCATTCAGGCGCGGTGCGGCCGGCGCACGATGGGGCAGCGCCAACCCTGATTCGGGTCAACCATCAGGACCGAGCGTCTGCCACTGAGGCTGCCTCCCGAACCCGAGTCGACCCAGTTCGCCGAAAACTGGCGGGGCGGCTTCCGCCGCAAGCCCGGATACGAACCCGACGGGGTCAGCGTCGACGCGCGCGACGGTTGCGGCCCTCGTCTCGGACCGGCGGCGGTTGACCCGCGAAAGACAGCTATCTCGGGAGCGCCGGCGGTGACCGTCACCAGCCTGGCCGACTTCCTGCCCAAGTTCGGACACTCACAACCGCGTAGAACGCAAACGGCGCGTGCCCCCACCCGGGAGCACGCGCCATTCGTGTTTCTAGGGCTATTTGCGGTGCAGTACGCCCTTGCGGATGTCCGGGTAGAGCTTCTTGCTCTCGTCCAGGGAACGGTTCAGGAAGTAGATCTGGCCGAGGCTGCCGTGGTCACCCCACACGCAGACCGTCAACGGCATGCCCTGCATGATCGCGGTGCCGCAGCGCGCCACCCCGCCCATCGGGCCCGCGTCGATGTCGTTGACGTTCTTCACGTCGAGCTGTGACCTCATCGCGTCGAAGGCGCGGTCCACCAGCATCGCCGGGTTGTCGTTGTCCACCGCGACCGCCGCGACCATGACGAGCGCCGTCGGGTCGTTGGGGTCCTGGTAGGTGCCCGCGGCGGTGCTCGTCGCGGTCGGGATGCTCCGCTTCAGCTCCACCTCAAGATCCTGCGCCGTCTTCTGCAGGCCCGGCTCCTTGGACAGGGTCAGGCCGGCCAGCGTGGCCGGCGTACTGACCGTGGCGCCCTTCTCCGCATCGGCGCCGGCGCCGGCACCGGCCGGGCTGGTCGGCGCGGCCGCCGTTGGCGTACCCGTAGCCGGCGTCGTCGGGTCGTCGTCGCGCAGGAAGAGCATCGCCGCGCCGACGCACACCGCGAGCAGCACCACCACCCCAATAACCAGCCCTACCCACAGGCCCGTACGCGACGTGCGCGGGGTCGGGCCGTAACCACCCGGCGCCGGATAACCCGGCGCGCCGTACCCGGGCTGGGCGTAGCCCTGCGCCGGCTGGCCCGTCGTCGGCTCAATGCCCGAGGACGGGCCCTGCGCCGGCTGCCCATATGCCGACTGGCCCCCATATGCCGACTGGCCGTAGGGGGTCTGGCCGGACGGGGACTGGCCGTACGTCGAGGGCTGGGTGGCGTCCGAACCGCTCGTCGGCACGTACGTCGGCGGCTCGTCGTTCGGCGCGCCATACGCTGAAGAGCCGTAGGACGACGAGCCATACGCCGACGAGCCGTAGGACGACGAGCCGTACGTGGGCGCCCCGGAGCTGCCGTACGACGGTGACCCGTAGGCCGGCGGCTGGCCCGGAACCTCGGTCGGCGGCTCGTTGTTGACGCCGTCGCGCCACGACGGCCGTTGTCCGCCGGGCGGCAGGTAAGGGGACTGCGGGTCAGACATCAGAGGATCTCCGTTGCGGGGGTGCGGTCGGCGGTCACGTGCGGACCAGGACCTCGTTGCGGATCTGCTTGAACAGCGCGGCGCTGGAGTCGAAGTCGCGGTTGAAGAAGACGACAGCGGCGACGCTGCCGTGGTCGGCCCAGGCGCACATGATCAGATCCAGGTTCTCGGTCCGGCCCTTGCCGCACCTGGCCTCGCCGCTGAGCGGGCCAGCGTCGACGGCGCGGACGTCGGTCGTGCCCAGCCCGTTGGCCGAGCCGTTGAAGACCTCGTCGAGTTCCTTGGCCGGCGAGCTGATCTTGCCGGTGACGCCGTAGACCATGACGATCTTTTTGGGGTCGGCGGGGTCCTCGTAGAACGCGGCAACCGAGCTGCTCCCGCCCGAGACGTCGGCGGCCAGCTGCCGCTTGAGCTCCTCGGCGGTCGCCTGCCGCGTCGCGTCGGTGCTCTTGGTGAAACCGACCAGCTTGTCGGGGGTACGCAGCGTGGCGTTCTGCTCGGCCAGCGCGCCGGTGATGGCCGGGACCAGCCAGATCGCGGCGGCCGTACCGGCGCCGACCAGCAGGACCAGCACGACGCTCAGGACGATCCACAGCGTCCTGCGCGACTTTCGGGGCGGGGGCGGATAGTCGCCCCACGTGTCGACCGAGCCGGGCGGCACCGACCCGGGCGGGGCGGCGGCCGGTGCGGATCCGTGGCCGGCCGGCCGGACCACGGCGGAGCCGCGTGCGGCAGGTGCCGGGGGTGCCGACCCGTACACGGGCGGGCCCGCGGTCGGGGGCTGATCGGACATGAGGGGCTCCTTCCGGGGATCCCCGCAGCATAATGGGGCCGGGCCAGCGGCGGCCGGACGCGCAGGGGCGTGCTCGGCTGCGCTCCCGCGCGGTCCGTAGACTTCACGGCGTGACTGTCGCCTCCGATGCCCACACCGACCCCACTCCCGGCGCCACCGCGCCCCTTGCCGCGGCCTACCAGCCGGCCGAGGTAGAGAGCCGCCGGTACGAGCAGTGGGTAGCGGGCGGGTACTTCCGGGCCGACGCGGCGAGCGACCGGCCCCCGTTCACGATCGTCATCCCGCCCCCGAACGTGACCGGCTCGCTGCACGTCGGCCACGCCCTGGACCACACCATCCAGGACGCCCTGGTGCGCCGCCGGCGCATGCAGGGCTACGAGGCGCTGTGGCTGCCGGGCATGGACCACGCGGGCATCGCGACGCAGAACGTGGTGGAGCGCAAGCTCGCCAGCGAGGGCCTGTCGCGCCACGACCTGGGCCGCGAGCAGTTCGTGGAGCGGGTGTGGCAGTGGAAGGCCGAGTCGGGCGGGGCGATCCTGGGCCAGATGCGCCGGTTGGGCGATTCCGTCGACTGGGACCGCGAGCGCTTCACCATGGACGACGGCCTCTCCCGAGCCGTACTCACGATCTTCAAGAAGCTGTACGACGACGGCCTGATCTACCGCGCGGAGCGGATCATCAACTGGTGTCCGCGGTGCCTGACGGCGCTGAGCGACATCGAGGTCGACCACAGCGACGACGAGGGTGAGCTGGTCAGCATCCGGTACGGGGAGGGCGACGACAGCATCGTCGTGGCCACGACCCGGGCGGAGACGATGCTCGGCGACACGGCCGTGGCGGTGCACCCCGACGACGAGCGTTACCGGCACCTGGTGGGCCGCGAGGTCGAGCTGCCGCTGACCGGGCGGCGCATCCCGATCGTGGCGGACACCCACGTGGACCCGGCGTTCGGCTCCGGCGCGGTCAAGGTGACCCCGGCGCACGACCCGAACGACTTCGAGATCGGCCAGCGCCACAACCTGCCCGCCATCACGATCATGGACGAGCGGGCGGTCGTGACCGTGCACGGGCCGTTCCAGGGGCTCGACCGTTACGAGGCCCGCCCGGCCGTCGTCGCGGCGCTACGCGCGCAGGGCCGCATCGTGGCCGAGAAGCGCCCCTACGTGCACAGCGTCGGGCACTGCTCGCGGTGCAAGACGACCGTGGAGCCGCGGCTGAGCCTGCAATGGTTCGTCAACACCGGTCCGCTGGCCCGCGCGGCCGGCGACGCCGTGCGCGACGGCCGGGTGCGCATCGAGCCCGCGGAACTGGCCAAGCGGTACTTCGCCTGGGTCGACAACATGCACGACTGGTGCATCTCGCGCCAGCTGTGGTGGGGGCACCGCATCCCGGTCTGGTACGGCCCGGACGGCGAGACCGTGTGCGTCGGCCCCGACGACGAGGTCCCCACGGGCGAGGGCTGGCGCCAGGACGAGGACGTGCTGGACACGTGGTTCTCCAGCGCGCTGTGGCCGTTCTCCACGCTGGGTTGGCCCGACCAGACCCCCGAGCTGGCCCGGTTCTATCCGACCAGCGTCCTCGTCACCGGGTACGACATCCTGTTCTTCTGGGTGGCCCGGATGATGATGTTCGGCCTCTACGCGATGGACGGACGCCAGCCGTTCGACGTGGTCGCCCTGCACGGCATGGTGCGCGACCAGTTCGGCAAGAAGATGAGCAAGTCGTTCGGCAACGTGGTCGACCCGCTGGACTGGATCGACCGGTTCGGCGCGGACGCGACCCGCTTCACCCTCGCGCGCGGCGCCAATCCCGGCGCGGACGTGCCGGTGAGCGAGGAGTGGTGCCAGGGCTCGCGCAACTTCTGCAACAAGCTGTGGAACGCCACCCGGTTCGCGCTCATGAACGGCGCCACCACGGCCGGCGACCTGCCCGGCCACGACGAGCTCTCCAGCGTCGACCGCTGGATCCTGTCCCGGTTGCAGCACGTCATCGGCGAGGTCGACGAGCAGTTCGAGGCGTTCGAGTTCGCCAAGGTCTGCGACACCCTCTACCACTTCGCGTGGGACGACGTCTGCGACTGGTACGTGGAGCTGGCCAAGCCGGTGCTCAGCGCGGGCGGCCCGGCGGCCGACGCGACCCGCAGGGTGCTCGGCCACGTCCTGGACGCCCTGCTCAAGCTGCTGCACCCGGTGATCCCGTTCGTGACCGACGAGCTGTGGTCGGCGCTGACCGGCGAGGCGACGATGGTGCGTGGCCCGTGGCCGACCGCCGATCCGGCCTACCTCGACGACACCGCCGAGGCGGAGCTGGCGGCCCTGCAACGCGTGGTCACGGAGGTGCGCCGGTTCCGCTCCGACCAGGGCCTCAAGCCCGGTCAGCGGGTCGTCGCCGCACTGCACGGCCTGGCCGGGGCGGGCCTGGCGGCCCACGAGCCGCTGATCCGCTCGCTGGCCCGGCTCGACGCGCCCGAGGGGGGCTTCGCCGCCACGGCGACCCTGGCCGTCGCCGGCGGCGTCGATGTCGAGCTGGACACGCGCGGCACCGTGGACGTGGCCGCCGAGCGTGCCCGGCTGGAGAAGGACCGTGCCGCCGCCGAGAAGGAGGCCGCGCAGTGCCGGGCCAAGCTCGGCAACCCCGCCTTCGTCGACAAGGCACCCGACGCGGTCGTCGCTAAAATCAAAGACAGGCTCGCGGTGGCTGAGGCCGATCTCGCCCGCATCGCCGCCGCGCTGGAGGCGCTTCCTACGTCATGAGTACGGAGTACGCGCAGGTTGAGGCGGAACTGAACGCCCGTGGGTACACCCGGATGGTTTTTGATCTGGGTCGCATCCAGGCACTGCTCGACGCCCTGGGCAGCCCGCAGCGGGCGTACCCGTCGATCCACCTCACCGGCACCAACGGCAAGACGTCCACCGCCCGTATCATCGACGGGCTGCTGCGCGCGCAGGGGGTACGCACCGGGCGGTACACGAGCCCGCACCTGGAGACCGTCCGCGAGCGCATCAGCATCGAGGGCGCGCCGATCAGCGAGGAACGCTTCGTCGAGGTGTACGGCGAGCTCGCCCCGATCGCCGCGCTGCTCGACGAGAAGGACGGCGAGTCGCTGACCTACTTCGACATGACCACGGCGATGGCGTTCTCGGCGTTCGCCGACGCCCCCGTCGACGTGGCCGTGGTCGAGGTTGGCCTCGGTGGCGCCGACGACGCGACGAATGTCCTGCAGGCCGGGGTGTGCGTCATGACGCCGATCGGGCTCGACCACACCGAGTGGCTCGGCGACACGATCGAGGACATCGCGACCGCCAAGGCCGGCATCATCCATTCGGGTGCCACCGTGGTGACCGCCACGCAGCCCGACGAGGCGATGAGGCCGATCGTGGAGCGATGCGTCGAGGTCGGCGCGACCCTGGCCCGGGAGGGCAGCGAGTTCGGACTGGTCCGCCGGGCCGTGGCCGTGGGCGGGCAGGTGCTGACCCTCCAGGGGCTGGGCGGCACGTACGACGACGTCTTCCTGCCGCTGCACGGCGAGCACCAGGCGCAGAACGCGGCCGTGGCGCTCGCGGCCGTCGAGGTGTTCCTCGGCGGGCGGCTGCTCGACGCCGACATGGTGCGCGAGGGCTTCGCGGGCGTCTCGTCGCCCGGCCGGCTGGAGCGGGTACGCAGCGCGCCGACGATCCTGCTTGACGCCGCGCACAACGCGCACGGGATGACCGCCACGGTCGCGGCGCTGACCGAGGAGTTCGCGTTCAGCCGGCTCGTCGGGGTGCTGGGCGTCCTCGCCGACAAGGACGCGATGGCCATGCTCGTCCTGCTCGAACCCGTCCTCGACGTCGTGGTGTGCACCGAGAACACCTCGCCGCGCGCCATGCCGGCCCGCGAACTGGCCGAGCTGGCGATCGAGGTGTTCGGCGAGGAACGGGTCCACGTGGCGGCCGAGCTGCCCGACGCGATCGAGTCGGCCGTCGCGCTGGCCGAGACGGACGTGGAAGGCGAGCTGAGCGGCGTCGGCGTGCTGATCACCGGCTCCGTGGTGACCGTCGCCGACGCGCGGCGGCTGCTGGCCCGATGAGCGGGCCGGACGTCGCAGCCGTCGGCGCGGCCGACCAGGCGCGCGGCGCCGGCGGCAAGGATGAGGCCGCGCGCGAGGGTGAGGCTGCGCGCGAGGCTGAGGCTGCGCGCGAGGGTGAGGCTGCGCG
>JAEZGP010000522.1 GCA_023437285.1 Actinomycetes bacterium
GGTCGGGCACGGGCGGCCGGGGCGTCGCCGGCCGGGCCGACAACTCGCGGCGAAGCTGGGCCAGCGCCGCGCGCGCCTCGTCGCGCATCCCGATGTCGACCTCGTGCCTGGCGTAGCGGGCCTGGTGATAGACGTGCGCCAGGTTGTCCAGCGCCTCGACGCTCACGTCCTGCGTACGCAGCAGGCGCAGCACCACGTCGGTGGCCGTGTCGCCCACCTCGCGTTCGGCGCCGACGGTCCCGGCGGCCTCCTCCAGCCGCAGCCAGCACGCGATCACCGCGCGGCGCGGGTCGGCGTCGTCGTCGTCGAGGGCGACGAGGCCCTCGTCGAGGGCGCTGCGCACGGCGTCGATGCGTTGCCCCTCGGGCAGTCGCGCGTCCGCCGTCTCCGCTGGCGCCACGCGGCGCGGCGCGATCTTGTCGCGGAGCATCAACCACAGGGGGTACGCCACGAGGGCCGCGATGGTGAGCACGCACAGCGCGCCGAAAAGGTTCGTCAGCCAGGACGGCACCTGCCACGGCAGGTCCGGCGGGCCGGTGGGGACCGCGCTCGGGCTGCCGCTGGGCGGCTCCACCGTCGGCACGTCCTGGGCCGGCGGCCGCGTTTCCGCCAGCTCGGTGATGAACCGCACCTCGGGGTGCGACACCAGCGACGCGACGATAATCGCGCCCAACAGCGCGGCGACCGCGGCGAGCGGTCCCCACCGGCGCAGCGCTGTGCGGTTCACCAGGGCAGGTTAGCGTCCCCGCGCGAACCGCACCGGCCCCGGTGACCCTCCGTCCGGGATCGCGCGCGTCGTAGCCGGTCAACCTCGGTGATCGTTGGGTGGTGGGGCGGCGGTCGACGCATGGAGGTACCTGATGAGGATTATTAGCCGGCGCGGATTCGGCGTGCTGATCGCGGCGAGCGCCGCGCTCATGGTCGCCGCGGGCGGTGCCGTCGCGGCCAGCACGCTGCGTACGGGCACGACCGTGGCCCACACGGCCGTGCTGACCCAGGACACCGCGTCGACCCATACCGGCTCGGCGTTCACGCAACTGGGCAGCCTGTCCGTCAACGCGGGTGCGGGCAGCACCATCCTGGTCACCTTCTCGGCCGAGAGCGCCTGCTCCGGCGCCAACGGCTGGTGCACGGCGCGGGTCCTGGTCGACGGGACGGAGGCGACCCCGGCGGTCGGCACCGACTTCTCGTTCGACAGCACCAACACCAACCGGGAGACCGCCGAGTCGTGGGAGTCGCACAGCATGCAGCGCGTGGCCACGGCCACGACGGCGGGCAGCCACACCGTCGTGCTCCAGGTGGCCCAGATCGGCACGAACGTCACCGCCCGCTACGACGACTGGACCCTGACGGCAATGGCCATCGCCCCGTGAGCGCAGCGGTTTACGGCGCCTCGGCCGCGTGCCGGGCCGCGCTGAACACGTCGTCCAGCATCGACGGGGTCAGCCGGCCGGTGAACGTGTTCTGCTGGCTCACGTGATAGCAGCCCAGCAGCGTCGGCGCCCCAGGGATCTCCACGCGGGCGCCGTGGCCGAAGGCGGGGCGCGGGACGGGCGCGCGTAGCCCGTACACCTGGGTGAGGACCGGCCACCACGCGGCCCAGGCGAACCCACCCAGGGCGACCACGACGCGCAGCGTGGGTCTGATGAGTTCGACCTCGCGGTGCAGCCACGGAGCGCAGGTGTCGCGCTCGGCCGGCGTGGGCTTGTTGTCGGGCGGCGCGCAGCGCACGGCCGCGAAGATCCGCGTGTCCGTGAGCGTCAGGCCGTCGTCGCGGCTGACGCTGTGCGCCTGGTTGGCCAGGCCGGCGCGGTGCAGGGCGGCGAACAGCACGTCGCCCGAGCGGTCGCCGGTGAAGATGCGGCCGGTGCGGTTGCCGCCGTGCGCGGCCGGCGCGAGACCCAGGATCGCGATGCGCGCGTCGGCCGCCCCGAACCCGGGCACGGGCCGGCCCCAGTACGTCTCGTCGCGGAACGCCGCCCGCCGCGTCCGGGCGACCTCCGTACGCCACGCGACCAGGCGCGGGCACGCGAAGCAGTCGCTGACCGCGGCGTCGAGGGCCGCGAGGTCCGTGGCGCGGCGGGCGTTGGTCGTGACTTCGGCCGCGGTGGTGGTACGCGTACTCACCCCAGGTTGCGTAGTCACCCCAGGTTGGCGTTGAGGAAGGCCAGGGTGCGCTCCCACGCCGCGGTCGACGCTGCCGCGTCGTAGACCTCGGGTCGCTCGTCGTTGAAGAAAGCGTGCCGGGTGCCCGGGTAGTCGTAGACCTCCACCGTGCCGCCCGCGTCCTTGATCGCGGCGACGGCCTGCTGGATGCCCGGCGCGGCCGACGTGCCGTCCTCCTCGGAGCAGTGCAACTGCGCGGCCTTGCCGGCGTAGTTGGTCCACTCGGGACTCATCCGCTCCCACGGTACGGCCGGGTAGAAGCCGACGGCGGCGCGGATGTGCGGCGACAGGGTCGCCGACCACAGGGCGAGGCTGCCGCCCATGCAGAAGCCCACGGTGCCCACCCCGCCGGTGACCTCGGGCAGCGCGGCCAGGTATGCCGCCGCGCCGGCCATGTCCTTGGCCGCCTGGTCCATCGCGAGGCCCATCATGAGCTTGCCGGCCTCGTCGGGCTCGGACGTCTTCACGCCGTGGTAGAGGTCGGGGGCGAGGGTCACGAAGCCGGCGGCGGCGAACCGGTCGGCGATGTCGGTGATGTGCCCGACGAGGCCCCACCACTCCTGGATCACGATCACGGCGCGGCCGTTCGGCGCGGCGGGCTCGGCCAGATAGCCCTCGCTGGTGCCGCCGTTGCTGGCGTAGCTGACAAGGTCACCCATGCCGCCCAGCCAATCACGTCCTATGGCCCGCGTGAAGTAGGCGCGGGCCATAGGACGCGCGACTTACGACAACACGTTCACCGCGGCGGTGACCGCACCGCTCACCGCGGCGCCGAGGCCGACCAGGCCGATCAACGCGGCCGCGCCGCAGCCCGATCGGCCGGACGCCGCGCCGCTCGGGTTGACGCCGTCGGGCTCACCGGTCCCGCCGATGCCCGCGTCGCCACCTCCGCCGAACCCATCGCTGCCACCGCCGCCGACGCCGCTGATGCCGGGCTGCTCATGACCGCCCTGACTCTGCTCCGCCACCCAAGTCTCCCTTCCGCCTGTCACTGACTACTTGGTGATCGCCTGGAGGCAGACCACCTTGCCGGGGGTGTTCCGCTGCTCGCCGCCGGAGATCCAGATCGGCACGGTCGTCGCCGTCCACTGCGCGCACGTGGTGCCACTCGCCTGCGCGAGCGTCACGTTCTCGACAATGCCCAGCACCTTGTACGCGGCGGCCGCGTCGCCGCAGTCCACCTTCGTGTCGCGGATGTCGATCTCTTCCGTGCCGCCCAACGCCGTCAGGCAGTCGCCTGGCTCCGCGTGGGTGGCGTCATCCTTGGCCGTCATCCACCCGTACGCCAGGCCGGCAAGCAGCACGACCAGCACCGCGCCGCCGCCGAGCAGCCACAACAGGCGCTTCGACCGAGGCTGTTCGGCCGGGCCGGTGCCCTCTTCGCCGGCGGTGCCGACCTCTTCGTCGACGGGGTTGTCGTTGGCCACGAGCGCGTTCCTCTCCACGGTCCGGCAGCGCGTTCACGCTAGCGGGCGTGGGCGACCCGCACCATCCGGCCGGAGACCTACGGCGTCGCGGTGGGCTCCAGGCTGGCTGAAGGCTCCGGGCTGGCCGAGGGCTCCGGGCTGGCTGAGGGCTGCGAGCCGGCTGAGGGCGGCGCGGTCGTGCCCCGACCCGGCTGCCACTGCACGGGCGGGCACAGCGGATAGCTGAAACCGTTCGCGTCCAAGGGCTGCGTGTAGTCATGACAACGGTAGTAGTCACCGATCTGGATCGGGTTGCCGTTCTGGTCGTAGAGCCGCACGCCGTCGAGCGGGTTGTTGTTCATGTCATACGGGTAGACGTCGGTGACGCCGCTGAACGGTTCGTAGTAGACCGTCCCGCCGTTCTCGTACTGGAAGGCGCGCGGGGCCAGGTTGGCGACCGCCAGCGCAACGATGAGCACCCCGGCGCCGTGCACGGCGAACCGGCCCCAGCGGGGCAGGCCGGGAGTGGCCCTGCCGAGGCGCACGGACACGATCACGCAGACCCCGACGACCAGCAGCCAGATCAGCGCGTCCTCCAGGTCCATGCTCACCGGCAGCAGCCGCGCGAAGTACTCGTCGCGGGCCGCCACGAGGATCAACAAGCCGACCAGGTAGCCGCGCAGCACCCACCAGCCGGGCCGCAACAGGTCCAGCAGGTCGGCGGCGCGCTGGTAGCCGAGCAGCCGGCCGCCCGCCCGGTCCGCGCGGTCCGCGTACGCCCGCAGGTTGCGCATGAGTTCGGCGGCCGGCTTACCTGCCGCCCCCGTGGCGGCCGGGAGTCCGGCGGCGGCGCGCAATTCGGCCGCGTAGCTCTCGGGCGGTCCGAGCCGCTCCTCAAGGTCGGCGCCGCTCTCGGCGAGCACCTCCGCGAGGTGTGCGGGCTCGTCCTCGAGCAGCTCCTCGCGGGTCTCGGTGGGTAGGTCCGCGAGAGCGGCGCGGACGCGCTGAAGGTAGCCGCTGATCTCCGGGCTCGTAACGGTGCTCATGCCCTGGCCCCCCGTTCGGTGAGGATGGTGTCCATGGTGGTGGCGAAGGAGCGCCAGACCTTGCCCGAGGTGGCGAGCTGGGTGCGGCCGGCGGCGTTGAGCGAGTAGTACTTGCGGTGCGGACCCTCCTCGGAGGGCACCACGTACGTCGTGAGGTAGCCGGCCTGGAAGAGGCGGCGCAGCGTGCCGTAGACGGACGCGTCGCCCACCTCCTCCAGCCCGCTGCCGCGCAGGCGGCGCAGGATGTCGTAGCCGTAGCCGTCCTCGTCGCGCAGCACGGCGAGAACCGCGAGGTCCAGGACTCCCTTGAGAAGTTGGGTGGTATCCACGCTCTGCACGGTACTGTGCGATGCGAAGTAGTGTCAACGGCGAGCATCCACAGAGGACCTGTTAGCTGGCACGATTACCTCGTGAGCGACCAGGCGATGCCGTCGAGGATGTCGTGCTCGGAGGCGATCACGGCGTCCGCGCCGGCGCGCTCCATGAGTACCCGCAGCACCAGCGCGCCCGCGCCGATGACGTCGGCCCGGCCCGGGTGCATGGCCGGCAGCGCGAGCCGCTGCTCCCGCGTCATGGCGAGCAGGTCCGCGCAGACCTTCGCCACCTCGTCGCAGGAAAGCCGCGCGTGGTGAATGCGGTCGGGCTCGTAGTGGTCCAGGCCGAGGGCCAGCGCGGCCACCGTCGTCACCGAGCCCGCGAGACCCACGAGCGTACGCGCACGCGCGGCGCCGACCGCGTCAAGCGCCCCGGCCACGGTGGCGGAGATCTCGGCCTCGGCGGCGGCCACCTCGGCGGCGCTCGGCGGGTCGCCGTGCAGGTGCCGTTCCGTCATCCGTACGCACCCGACGTCCACGCTCACAGCCCGGTCCACGGTCGCGTCCCCGACGACGAACTCCGTCGACCCGCCCCCGATGTCGACCACGAGGTACGGCGGCTCGGCGGAGCGCGGCAGGCCACGTACGGCACCGCTATACGACAGTGTCGCCTCCTCCTCACCGGTCGCCACGTCCGGCGCGACTCCGAGCGTGGCGATGACCATGTCCCGGAACTCGGCGGCGTTATCCGCGTCGCGGGTGGCGCTCGTGGCGACCATACGGGTACGCGTCGCCCCCAGCTCCCGGATCACCGCCGCGTAGTCGGCGAGGGCCACCCGGGTCCGCTCGATCGCCTCAGGCGCGAGCCGCCCGGTACGGTCGACCCCCTGACCGAGTCGCACGATCTCCATCCGCCGCACCAGGTCGGTCAGCGGCGCGCCGTCTTGCTCGGGCAGGTCGGCCACCAGCAGCCTGATGGAGTTCGTCCCACAGTCGATCGCCGCAACCCTCGTCACGCCGTTCACCCTAACCCTGCTGCGACGCCCACCACCCCGCAGAACGCCCGCCCGCACCGGCCGCCACCCCACCTCGGCACGTCGCCCGGCCGCCGCCACCCCACCTCGGCACGTCGCCCGGCCGCCGCCTCGCCCCGCCAGCACCCGGCCCCACCGGCAC
>JAEZGP010000540.1 GCA_023437285.1 Actinomycetes bacterium
GGCCGAAGCGCAGGTGCACGCCCTCGAACCGGGGGGAGTACACGAAGATCTCGAACTTGGGTCGCGGCGCCGGCAGGTCCGGCAGCGCCTGGGGGTCGAGCTTGAACGCGACGTACGCCTTGGGCCGGCCGTCGGTGCCGCGCTGGAAGAACGACGTGCGCAGCGTCGCCTGGATGACAGTCAGGAACCCGCGCAGGATGCGGTCCTGGTCGAGCGAGGCCACCGCGTCGAGCTGCTCGCGGATCGACTCGATGAGGTGCTTGGTGCGCAGGCCGCGTTCCTCGGCGGGCAGCGCCGGACCGGGGTCGAAGCGCACGTAGAACAGCTCCACCAGCAGTTCGGCGATCTTCGGGTACGCGGTGAGCGTCTGCTCCATGTACTCCAGGGAGAACACCGTCCCGGCCTGGCGCAGGTACTTCGCGTAGGACCGCAGCACGACCACCTGCCGCCAGGTGAGCCCGGCCCGCAGGACGAGTTCGTTGAAGTGGTCGACCTCGGCCTCGCCCCGCCACGCGGCCGAGAACGCGTTCTCCACGTCGGCGCGCACGTCGGGCAGCGCGAGCGCGTCCTCGGGGAGCATGAGCCCGAAGTCGTAGATGTGCACGGTGCCGTCGTCGCGGCGCACCTCGTACGGGCGCTCGTCGACCACCCGCACGCCCAGGGAGTGCAGCACGGGCAGGACGGCCGACAGCAGCATGGGTTCGCCGTACCGGAAGACTTTGAACCGGACGTCGGCGTCGTTCTTGCGGCGGCGGAACAGGTGCAGCACGAGCTGGCCGGGCTCGTCCATCAGCTCCAGCTTCGCCAGGTCCTGCACCGCCTCGTACGCGCTGTGCTCGTCCTTGTACGTCTCCGGCAGCGCGTCGCGGTAGCGGGCGGCGAGCGTCTTGGCCTGGTCCTCGCCGAGCTTGCGTTCCAGCAGCAGCCGGAAGTCCTCGTGCCAGAGCTGGGTGGCCTCGGCGATGCGGGCCGACAGCGCGTCGGCGTCGACCACGCCGGGCGGGTTGGCCGGGTCGGTGCGCACGATGAAGTGCAGGCGCGCCAGGGTGGCGTCGGTGACCCGGGTGGTGAAGTCCAGGCCCACGCCGTTGAGTTCGCCCAGCAGGATGTCCTGGATGCGCAGCCGGTTGGCGGTGGTGAACCGGTCGCGGGGCAGGTAGACCAGGCAGGAGATGAAGCGGCCGTAGGAGTCCTTGCGGCAGAAGATGCGCACCTGCCGCCGGCCGGCCAGGCGCAGCACGCCGAGCACGGTGCGGTACAGGTCGTCGGTGGAGATCTGGAACAGTTCCTCGCGGGGGTAGTCCTCGAGGATCGCCATGAGGTCGCGGCCGGTGTGGCTGCGGGTGTTGAGGCCCGAGCGCTGCAGCACCTCGGCCACCTTGCGCTTGATCACGGGCAGGTCGCGTACGGAGGTCAGGTACGCCGACGAGGTGAACAGGCCGAGGAAGCGCACCTCGCCGAGCACGTGGCCGTCGGCGTCGAACGTCTTCACGCCGATGTAGTCGAGGTAGGCGGTGCGGTGCACGGTGGACCGCGAGTTCGCCTTGGTGATGATGAGCAGCCGCTTCTCCATCACCTTCGCGTACGCCTCGGGGGTCATCGAGGACAGCACGCGCACGGACTCCGGCTGGTCGCGCAGGATGCCCCGGCCGCTGTCGCGTACCGCGCGCAGCAGCGGCTCGCCGCCCTCGCCGACCGCGAGCCGGTACTCCCGGTAGCCCAGGAACGTGAAGTGGTCGTCGACGAGCCAGCGCAGCAGGTCGACGGTGTCGGAGACGTCCTTGTCGGGGACGGGCAGCGCGGTGGCGTTGGCCGCGATCTCGTCGGCGAGGCTCAGCGCCCGTTCCCGCATCGCGGGCCAGTCGGCGACCGCTTCGGCGACATCGGAGAGTACGCGGGTGAGGTCGTCGCGCAGCGCGGCGCGGGCGGCCTCGCCGAGCCGGTCGGTCTCCACCCGGATCCAGCTCTCGACGAGATCGCCGGCCTGGGCGTCGTCGGGTTCCACGTGGGCCCGCACGGCGGTGAGCGTGCCGGCGTCGTCGCGGCGCACCACGAGCTGCGGGTGCACGATCAGGTCGACGTCGTGGTCGCGCTGGGTCAGGGCCCCGGTGACGGAGTCGACGAGGAACGGGATGTCGTCGGTGACGATCTCGATGATGGTCTGCGTGGCGTCGGCGTCGGCCTCGACGGCGATGCGCGTCTCGCCGGGCCGGCGGTGGGCGGCCAGCCTGGCGTGCTCGCGGGTGGCGTCCAGCATGCTCATGGCGGTGTGGCCGACCAGGTCCTCGTCGGGGACGTGCCGCCAGTACCGGTTGATCAGGTCGGCGAGCGCGGGGCCGCGGAGGGCGGCCGGGTCGGCGGCCGACCGGCGCCCGGGCGTGACGGCCAGGGCCATCGCGTCCGCGACGAGCCGTTCGAGGTTGGGTACCCGTGGATTCAGCTCGGCGTCCTCTCCGGGGCCGTCGTCAACGAGGCCGTTGTCGATCAGGTCGTCGTCGGGATGACTGGTGGCGCGTTCCGCGTCCAGTGTCACGCGTCGCCGGTCCATGAGCGCACTCCTTCTCGGGGGTCCACGGCGCTGTGGACCCCATCCGGGCCCAGCCTAGGTCCTTGCCGGCGCGCCGCTGTCGGCAGCCGAACAGACGCGCCCGGCCGGCTGGTCGGCGTCATGCGTTCCGCCACATTCCCACGGAGATTGCGCTGTTATGAGGCTTTTGGGCAGAGCGCATGTCGTCGTTACCGGGCACAATGACATGCCCCGGGCTGTCCGGATCCGAACGTGTGGAGGGGGACCGCATGCGTCGTCGACTCGTCGCCGCCGTTGTCGCCATGGGCGTGATCGTCGCCGGTACGCTCGCCGCCTGCAGCAAGGACGACGGTCCCGACCCCACGGTGCGTGCCTTCCTCGACGGCTGGCGGGCCAAGAACCTCGAGAAGGTCGGCTTCCTGTCCGCCACCGGCGACACCATGTCCGCCGCCGACGTCCTCGCCCAGCTCAAGGCGCTGTCGGGCACCCTGCTCGACAAGCCGATCGCGCTGAGCGCCGCCAAGGCCACCGTCGTGGAGAAGGACGCGACCGCGCCGGTCAAGGTCGAGTGGACCGTCGCCGAGGGAATCGTCTGGACGTACGACACGACCGTACGGCTGCACAAGAAGGCCGACACGTGGGCGGTCGTGTGGACCCCCGCGACCATGCACGAGCAGTTGCAGGCCGGCGACAAGCTCGGCACCAAGCGCCTCGTCGCAGCCCGGGCCAGCATCCTCGACGGCGGCGGCGACGCGATCGTCAAGCCCCGCCCGGTCGTCGACGTGGGCGTGGAGCCCCGGCGGGTCAAGGACGCGGCGGACCTCACCAAGCAGCTCGACGAGGCCCTCAAGTCGGTCGACGTGGACGCCGGCCTCGACGACCTGCCCGCCCGGATCAAGGCGGCCAAGCCCGACGCGTGGGTCGACATCGTGACCCTGCGCCGCGAGGTCTACAACCGCGTCCGCGGCCAGATCCGCGACCTCGACGGCACGGTCTTCCGTGAGCGCAGCCTCATGCTCGCGCCGACCAGGTCCTTCGCCCGGGCCCTGCTCGGCCAGGTCGGCGACGTGCAGAAGGACGACATGGACGCCCACCCGGGCCGCTACGAGATCGGCGACCAGGTGGGCCAGGGCGGCCTGCAGGAGGTCTACGACGAGCAGCTGCGCGGCCGCAACGGCCTCGCCGTGGTCATCAACGGCCGGGTCGACGGCGACGGCACCCAGGTGGAGACGCCCGAGCTGTTCCGCGTCGCGCCAGTGGACGGCACCCCGCTGAAGACCACGATCGTCCAGAAGATCCAGAACGCGGCCGACAACGCGCTGGCCGGCCAGAAGAAGTACAACACCTCGCTCGTCGCGATCCGGGTCAGCGACGGCGCCATCGTGGCCGTCGCCAACGGCCCCAACGGCGGCACCGAGAACTACGCCTTCACCGCCCAGGTGCCACCGGGCTCCACGTTCAAGGTGGTCACGGCCCTGGCCGCGCTCGACGCGGGCGTCGTCACGGCCGACTCCATCGTCGACTGCCCCAAGACGCTGCGGGTCGAGGGCCGCGAATTCCACAACGCCAACAACTTCTCCCTCGGCAAGGTCCCGTTCCGGCGCGATTTCGCCCGCTCGTGCAACACGGCCTTCATCAACGTCGGCCTCAAGCTGCAGCCCGAGCAGCTCAGTGGCGCCGCAGCCGCCCTCGGCGTCGGCGTGGAGTGGAAGCTCGGCGCCCCCGCCTTCACCGGTTCCCTCGGCCCCAACCTCACCAAGGTCGACCTCGCGGCGGCGTCCTTCGGCCAGGGCGACACGCTCGTCAGCCCGCTCGTCATCGCCGGCGCCGCCGCGGCCGTGGCCAAGGGCTCCTGGCAGCAGCCGAAGCTGTTCACCGAACTGCCCGCCGGCGGCGCCGGGGCCGGGGCCACCGCGTCCGCCGCGCCGGCCACCCCGGCAGGGCCGCTCAAGGAGTCGTCCGTCGAGGCGCTGCGCACGATGATGCGCGAGGTGGTCACGGAGGGCACCGCCACCCAGCTGCGCGACGTGCCCGGCGACCCGGTTCACGCCAAGAGCGGCACCGCCGAGTACTCCGAGGACACCAAGGAGGACCACCGCTGGATCATGGGGTACCAGGACAACATCGCGTTCTGCGTCTTCGTGGAGAAGGGCGGCTCGGCCGGCCCGGCCATCCCGCTGGCGCAGAAGTTCCTGGAGAACCTCAACTAGCTGGTTAACCGGCGGCGCGGGCCGACCAGCGGCCGTCGACGTGGTCGACGCGCAGCGGCACGCCGAACGCGGCCGTCAGGTTCTCGCCGGTCAACACGTTGGTGAGCAGGCCCTGCGCGACCACCTCGCCGTCGCGCAGGAGCAGCCCGTGGCTGAAGCCGGGCGGGATCTCCTCCACGTGGTGGGTGACGAGGACGAGCGCGGGGGAGTCGGGGTCGGCGGCCAGGTCGGCCAGCCGGCGCACGAGGTCCTCGCGACCGCCCAGGTCGAGCCCCGCCGCCGGCTCGTCGAGCAGCAGCAGTTCGGGGTCGGTCATCAGCGCACGGGCGATCTGTACCCGCTTGCGTTCGCCCTCCGACAGCGTGCCGTAGAGCCGGTCGGCGAGCGCTGCCATGCCGAGCTGCGCCAGCAGGGCCGTGGCCCGGGCCTCGTCGACCCGGTCGTACGACTCGCGGAAGCGACCGAGCACCGACCACGCGGCGGTCAGCACGATGTTGTGCACCGTCTCGTCGGGCGGCATCCGGTCGTGCAGCGCCACCGTTGCCAGGCCGATGCGGGGCCGCAGCTCGTTGATGTCGACGCGGCCGAGGCGCTCGCCGAGCACGTACACCCGGCCCCGGGTGGGGTGCAGCCGGGCGGCGGCCAGGTTGAGCAGGGTCGTCTTGCCGGCGCCGTTGGGGCCCAGCACGACCCACCGCTCGTCCAGCTCGACCTGCCAGCTGACGTTGTGGAGGAGGTGGTTGCCGCCCCGGGTCACGGTGGCGTTGCGGACCGCGATCACGGTGTCGTCGTCGACGGGGGCGTCCAGCGTGGGGTCCTGTGGCACGCCGACTATCCAACCACGGGCCGCTACCAGGGCCGCTGTCGCCCGTCCCCGGCGAGGTGGACGGCGTCAGTCACCATCGAGGTATGCGAAGCACGCTCAACATCGTCCTGAACGTCGCCTGGCTCATCTTCGGCGGGTTCTTCCTGGCGCTCGGATACGCCGTGGCCGGCGTGATCTGCTACATCCTCATCGTGACGATCCCGTTCGGCGTGGCCTCGTTCCGGATGGCCAACTACTGCCTGTGGCCGTTCGGGCGTGACCTCGTCCGCAAGGAGTCGGCCGGGGTCGCGTCGTCGGTCGGAAATGTGATCTGGTTCATCGTGGCCGGCTGGTGGCTCGCGCTGGGCCACATCGCCACGGCGGTCGGCCAGTTCATCACCATCATCGGCATCCCGCTCGGCCTGGCGAACATCAAGCTGGTGCCGGTGTCGCTGTTCCCGCTCGGCCACCAGGTCGTGTCGCGCGACTAACGCCACTGGGCGTCGCGGTGCCGTTCCCGGGCCCGGTCGATGGCGCGTACCGCCTTGTTGACCTCGACCTTGTTGTCCGACCACACGCGCACCGCGACGCCGTCCACATCGAGCCACAGGTCGTGACGGCGTTTCTCCAGGTAGACGGCGAGCGGGTCGAGGAAGCCGGCCCAGCCCGCGACGGCGGCCGCGATGATGAACAGCGGCACGGCGACCCAGTGGTCGGCGAGCCAGCCGGTCGTCAGGGCCCACGTCGCGGCGGCGACCACGATTCCCACGAGCAGGGCCGTGACGACGAGGCGCAGCCCTCGGGTCGACTCGGGCAGGGACACCCACGCGCGGCGCACTCGGGAGATGGGGTACTCGCGGCGGGGCGTGCGGACGCATTCGTCGGTGACGAGCAGGTCGCGTTCATTGAACAAGATGGCCATGGCAGGCTCCGATCCCGTACCACCAGTGTGAGCCAGCTCGCCCGGCCCGGCAACGATTCCGTCCCGGCAGGGCATCGGACGGGCTAACCTCGCCTGCGACGAAGCAGCTAGGGAGGGTTTTATGGGAGAGTACGTGCGTTGTGAGGTCGCCGACGGGATCGGCACCATCACGTTGGCGCGTCCGCCGATGAACGCGCTTGACGCGGCCACGCAGGAGCAGTTGCGCTCCGCGGCCGCGTGGGCGTCCGCGTCGGACGAGGTCCGCGCCGTCGTCGTGTACGGGGGACCGAAGGTGTTCGCGGCCGGCGCCGACATCAAGGAGATGGCGGCAATGTCCTATGCCGACATGCTGGCGCGGGCCCGCGAGCTGTCGAGCGCGTTCGACGCCATCGCGCGCATCCCGAAGCCGGTCGTCGCGGCGATCAACGGGTACGCCCTGGGCGGCGGCTGCGAGCTGGCCCTGGCCTGCGACTGGCGGGTGGTGGCCGAGGACGCGAAGCTGGGCCAGCCCGAGATCACGATCGGGCTGATCCCCGGGGCGGGCGGCACCCAGCGGCTGCCCCGGTTGATCGGCCCGGCCCGGGCCAAGGAGCTGATCATGTCGGGTCGGATGGTCGACGCGGCGGAGGCGCTGCGCATCGGCCTGGCCGACCGGGTGGTCCCGGCGGCGGAGGTGTACGAGGCGGCCGTGGCGCTGGTGCGGCCGTTGGTGACCGGGCCCGCCCTGGCCCTGCGCGCGGCGAAGCATGCCGTGGACGAGGGCCTGGAGGTGGGTTTGCCGGCCGCCCTGGCGTGGGAGAGTCAACTGTTCGCGGGGCTGTTCGCCACGCCGGACCGGACCGAGGGGATGGCGGCGTTCATCGAGAAGCGGGCCCCGAAGTTTTCGTGAGTATGATTCGCATTCGACGCGAGGAGGCGGCATGGGCGAGCGGGTAGAGGGCCACGGCGGAACCCTGGCGCTGGCGGCGCTTCGGCCGTTCGGCGTACGGGAGATGTTCACCCTCTCCGGCGGTCACGTGTTCCCGCTCTACGACGCCGTACGCAACAGCGACGGCGCCGTACGGCTCATCGACGTGCGCCACGAGCAGTCGGCGGTGTTCGCCGCCGAGGCCGTCGCCAAGCTGCAACGCCGCCCCTCGCTCGCCGTGCTCACCGCCGGCCCCGGCGTCACCAACGGCATCTCGGCCCTGACCAGCGCGTACTTCAACGGCGCGCCGGTCGTCGTGCTGGGCGGGCGGGCCCCGCAGTTCCGCTGGGGGGCCGGCAGCCTGCAGGAGATCGACCACGTGCCGCTCGTCGCGCCGGTGACCAAGCACGCGGCGACCGTGACCGGCACCGACGACGTGTACGGCGCGGTGCACGGGGCGGCGCTGACCGCGCTGACCGCGCACCGCGGCCCGGTTTTCCTCGACCTGCCGCTCGACGTCATCTTCAGCTACGGCGACGCCGCCGAGCCCGAGACCACCACCCCGCCCGTGGTCGCGCCGGATCCCGACGAGGTGGCCCGCGCCGCCGCGCTGCTCGCCGCCGCGCGCCGGCCGGTCCTCATCGCCGGCTCCGACGTGTACGC
>JAEZGP010000568.1 GCA_023437285.1 Actinomycetes bacterium
CTGGCCGGCGAGATCACCGTCGTCGCCGGGTACTGCGAAGCGGACGGCGACCTGCGGTACAACAGCGTGGTCTGCGTGACCGGCGACGGCGTGCTCGGCAACCACCGCAAGGTCCACCAGCCGCTCAGCGAGGACGCCAGCTACGCCTCCGGTGCCCAGTTCCGCGCCTTCGACACGCCGGTCGGCCGGATCGGCATGATGATCTGCTACGACAAGGCGTTCCCCGAGTCCGCGCGGGCGCTCGCCCTCGACGGCGCGCAGATCGGCGTCTGCGTCTCGGCGTGGCCGGGCTCGCGCACGAACGCCGCCGCTGACCTCGCCGAGGACCGCTGGAAGCGGCGCTTCGACCTGTTCGACCGCGCCCGCGCCCTGGAGAACCAGATCGTCTGGTTGTCCGCCAACCAGGCCGGCACGTTCGGCACGCTGCGCTTCGTCGCCAGCGCCAAGGTGGTCGAGCCGGGTGGTGACGTGCTCGCCGACACCGGGGTCGCCGCCGGCATGGCGGTGGCCGACCTCGATGTCGCCCGGACGCTGGAGACCGCCCGTCGCGCCATGGGTCACCTGCGCGACCGCCGCCCGGATGCCTACGCGGTGGGGGCATGACCAAACGGAGCGGCGCCGCGCGAGGCGGGGCGCCGGCATGACCGGTCAGCCCGTGCGGATCGCGGCCGCGGCCGCCCACTTCGGGCGGGACCTCGACTTCTGCCTGTCCCGGATCGGCAAGCTCATCGACGACGCCCGGTCGCAGGGCGCCGACCTGCTCGTCCTGCCCAACGCCGCACTCGGCGGCTACCTGGCGGACCTGCGCCACCCCGACCCCGACGCGCTGCCTCCCGCGCTCAAGCCCGACGACCCGCTCATCGCGCGGGTGGCCGGGCTCGCCGCCGAGATGACCGTCTGCGTCGGCTACTGCGAGGCCGACGGCCACGTCCGCTACAACGCCGCGGTCTGCGTCACCGGGGACGGCGTCCTCGGCCGGCACCGTAAGGTGCACCTGCCCGCCGGCGAGACCGTCGCGTACGCGCCTGGCGACCGGTTCGACGCGTTCGACACCCCGGCGGGCCGGCTCGGCATGCTCATCGACTACGACAAGACGTTCCCGGAGGCCGCGCGCAGCCTCGCCCTCGACGGCGCACAGATCATCGGGTGCCTGTCGGCGTGGCCGACCAGCGTGACCAACCGTGCCCCCCGGATGGCGCAGGACCGCCAGGCGCGGCTGTTCGACCTCTACGACCAGGCACGCGCCGCGGAGAACCAGGTCGTACTCGCGTCGGCGAACCAGACCGGCACGCTCGCCGGCCTGCGCTTCCTCGGCCAGTCCAAAGTGGTCGGCCCGGGCGGGGAGATCCTGGCCCGTACGTTCGGCAAGGCCGGCCTCGCGGTCGCCGAGGTCGACGTCGCAGCCGAGCTCGACCGCGCGCGCCGGATCCTCAACCACCTCGACGAGCTGCGCTCTGCCGCCTACCGGACGCACCTATGAGGATCGCGCTGCTCAGTTACTCCACGAAGCCGCGCGGCGGGGTCGTGCACACCCTCGCGTTGGCCGAGGCGCTCGCCGCCGCCGGCCAGGACGTGACCGTGTGGACGCTCGGCCGGGGCGGCGACACCGGTTTCTACCGCCCGGTCGATCCGGCCGTGCGGCTGCGCGTCGTGCCGTTCCCCGACGGGCCGCCCGGCGAGACGGTCGGCGAACGGGTGCTGCGGTCGATCGCCACGCTGCGGGCCGCCTTCGATCCCCGCCCGTACGACGTGGTGCACGCCCAGGACTGCATCAGCGCCAACGCCGTCGGCGAGTGCGTGCGCACCGTGCACCACCTCGACCAGTTCACCACCCCCGAGCTGGCCGAGTGCCACGAGCGGGCGATCGTTACGCCGTACGCCCATATCTGTGTTTCGGCGGCCGTCGCGGATGAGCTTCGCGCGGGCTGGGGACTGACCGCGTCGGTGATCCCCAACGGCGTGGCGTTCGACCGGTTCGCGGGCGCGGACGGCGCCGGCTGGCGCGAGCGCCTCGGCCGCTACGTGCTCACCGTGGGCGGCATCGAGCCGCGCAAGGGTTCGCTCGACCTCCTTGAGGCGTACGCGCTGCTGCGTGCCGCCGATCCGTCGGTCCGGCTCGTGGTGGCCGGGGGCGAGACGCTCTTCGACTACCGCGACTACCGGACGCGCTGGGAGCGTCGCGCCGCCGAACTGGACGTCGCGCCGGTCGTTCTCGGCACCGTTGACGACGCCGACCTGCCGAACCTGGTGGCGGGGGCGGCCGCGTTCGCCTTCCCGTCGGTCAAGGAGGGCTTCGGCCTGGCCGCCATGGAGGCCCTGGCCGCCGGCGTCCCCCTGGTCGTGCGGGACCTGCCGGTGCTGCGCGAGGTGTTCGGCGGCGCCGCCCGCTTCGCCGTCGACCCGGCCGGTCTCGCGGCGGCGCTGCGCGAGGCGTTGAACGGCGGTGAGGACCGTGGCCGGCGCGCCGCCGGGCGGGCCCTCGCCGCCCGCCACACGTGGGCCGCGGCCGCCCAATGCCACCTGGAGTTCTACGTGTCCCTGACGGCGCGGTCGCGGCCCGGCAGCCGGTGCGTTAACAGCCGATCTTGATTGTTGACGTGGTCAGCGGTTGACCCGGTCGTCGGTGCGATCTCCCATCTCGCGGTAAATTACTGGTTAGGGTGGTTTTGCGGGGGTAGTGGGCTTACCGACGGCAGGGCACGGAGGGAGGATCCATGGATCTGACCACCACGACGACCATTCCCGAACCCGCGCCGCAGGTCTGCGCATTCTGGCGTGGCCTGGCGACCGGTCGTTGACCCTGCGCACCGACCGTGCAATGCGCCGCGCCGCTGCGACGCGGCGGGATGGGTCGATCCGGATCATTACCCACCCCCCTGCCGCTCGACGAGGCAGGGACACGGCTTCGACTTCTTTAAGAACCAGCAGGACGACTGAGGGAAGAGCCGTCGGCAAACGTTGACGACCACTAACGGGCGCCCTGGGACGTGGAGGGTACGACCATGCCAAAGGCAGTAGGTATCGACCTTGGTACGACAAACTCGGTGATCGCCACCATGGAGGGCGGTCAGGCCGTGGTGATCCCGAACGCGGAAGGGTCCAGGACGACGCCGTCGGTGGTGGCGTTCACCGAGCAGGGCGAGCGGCTGGTCGGCCAGCTCGCTCGGCGGCAGTCGATCCTGAACCCCAAGGGGACGATCTACTCGGCGAAGCGCTTCATCGGCCGCCGGTACGACGAGGTGGCCAGCGAGCTCAACGCCGTCACCTTCGACGTGGTAGCGGGGCCGGACGGTGCCGTGCGGTTCAAGGTACGCGACAAGCTCTACGCGCCTGAGGAGGTCTCCGCGCTCGTCCTGCGCAAGTTGGTGGAGGACGCCTCGAAGTATCTGGGCGAGCGGGTGACCGAGGCGGTCATCACGGTGCCGGCGTACTTCAACGACGCGCAGCGGCACGCGACCAAGGACGCCGGTCGCATCGCCGGGCTGGAGGTGCTGCGGATCATCAACGAGCCGACCGCGGCGGCCCTGGCCTACGGGCTGGACAAGCACCAGCACGAGACCGTTCTGGTGTTCGACCTGGGCGGCGGCACGTTCGACGTGAGCCTGCTCGACGTCGGCGACGGCGTGGTGGAGGTACGGGCGACGGCCGGCGACACCCATCTTGGCGGCGACGACTTCGACCGGCGCATCGTCGACTACCTGGCCGACGAGTTCCAGCGCTCCGACGGCATCGACCTGCGCCGGGACCCGCAGGCGTTGCAGCGGTTGTTCGAGGCGGCGGAGCGGGCGAAGGTGGAGCTGTCCTCGGTCAGCCAGACCACCGTGAACCTGCCGTTCATCACGGCCGACGCCAACGGACCCAAGCACCTGAACATGACGCTGACCCGGGCCAAGTTCGACGAGCTCACCCGGGACCTGGTCGAACGCTGCCTCGGCCCGGTCGAGCAGGCCATGGCCGACGCGAAGATCACCGCGAACGACATCGACGAGGTGATCCTGGTCGGCGGATCGACCCGGATCCCGGCCGTACAGCAACTGGTGCGCCGGTTGACCGGCGGCAAGGACCCGAACATGACGGTCAACCCGGACGAGGTGGTCGCGCTCGGCGCCGCCATCCAGGCCGGGGTCATCAAGGGCGAGGTCAAGGACGTACTGCTGCTGGACGTCACGCCGCTATCGCTGGGCGTGGAGACGATGGGCGGCCTGATGACAAAGGTCATCGAGCGCAACACCACGATCCCGGCCCGCCGGACCGAGGTGTTCAGCACCGCCGAGGACAACCAGCCGGCCGTCGACATCGTGGTGCTGCAGGGCGAGCGCGAGCGGGCCGCCGACAACCGGGTCCTGGGCCGGTTCCGGCTGGAGAACATCCGGCCGGCTCCGCGCGGGATACCGCAGATCGAGGTCACGTTCGACATCGACGCCAACGGCATCCTCAACGTGACGGCGCGGGACAAGGACACCGAGGCGGAGCAGCGCATCACGATCAGCGAGACCTCGAACCTGGACACCTCCGAGATCGAGCGCATGGTCGCCGACGCGGAACGGCACCGCGACGCCGACACCCAGCTGCGCCAGCTCATCGACGCCCGCAACGAGCTCGACGCGGCCGCCTACCAGGTGGAGCACCGGCTGGGCGAGCTCGGTGACGGGGTGCCGGTCCACGAGAAGGCCCGGGCCGAGACGCTCGTCGCCGATGCCCGCCAGGCGGTCAAGGAGGAGGCGCCGCTGGAGCGCGTACGGTCGCTGACCGGCGAGCTGCTGCAGGTCTACCAGAGCCTGGGCGCGGCGGGCGGCCCGCCACCCCAGTCCGGCGGCCAGCCGGGCGGCCCGGCCGGCGGTGGCCAGGACGACGACGTCATCGACGCCGAGTTCAGCACGGGGTGAGCGCGATGACCGACGAGCAGGCGACCGGCCCGCCGGCCGTGGAGTCGGCCGAGATCAGCGAGTTGCAGGCCCGCGTCGCAGAGCTGGAGGACCTGTGGCGGCGCGCGCTCGCCGACTTCGACAACCTGCGCAAGCGGGTCGCTCGCGAGTCGGCGACGCAGCGTGACGCCGAGCGGGCCCGGGTGGCGGGGCAGTGGCTGCCCGTCGTCGACAACCTCGACCTCGCCCTGGAACACGCGGCCGACGACCCGTCCCCGATCGTGGAGGGCGTCCGGGCGGTTCGCAAGCAGGCCCTAGACGTCCTGGCCAAGCTCGGCTTCCCGCAGCGGTCCGACCTGGGGGAACCGTTCGACCCGACCCTGCACGAGGCGGTGGCTGTCGTCTCCGTCCCCGATGCGGCGGCCGGCACCATCGTGCAGGTTATGCGGCCGGGGTACGGCGACGGCGAGCACCTGTTGCGTCCGGCGGCCGTGGTCGTGGCGAAGGGCGACTGATGGCGGCCCGACGCGACTTCTACGAGGTCCTGGGAGTGCCGAGAAGCGCCAGCCGGGACGAGATCCAGCGGGCCTACCGGAAGCTGGCCCGCCAGTACCACCCGGACATGAACAAGGACCCGGCCGCCGAGGAGCGGTTCAAGGAGATCTCCGAGGCGTACGACGTGCTGTCCGACCCGGAGTCCCGCCGGCGGTATGACCAGTTCGGCCCCGACTTCCGCCAGGTCCCTCCGGGCGTGGACCCGCAGGCGTGGGCCGCGCGCGGC
>JAEZGP010000688.1 GCA_023437285.1 Actinomycetes bacterium
GGGGCGCCCCCCCCCCCCCCCCCCCCACGCTACCGAGGCGACCGGTCGGCCGCCGGGACGACACAGCAGCTCAGGCTGCCTTGATGATGTAGGAGACCGCGTCACCGACGGTCTTGAGGTTCTGGACCTCCTCGTCGGGGATCTTCACGCCGAACTTCTCCTCGGCCGCCACGACGACCTCGACCATCGACAGCGAGTCGACGTCCAGGTCGTCGGTGAAGGACTTCGGCTCGGCCACGTCGTCCGGGTTCACCCCGGCGACCTCTTCGAGGATCTCGGCGAGGCCGGCGGTGATCTCTTCACGGGTCATGTGCGGTGCTTCCCTTCGTTTGGGGTCCGTCCGGGCGAGCGGTCTGCCGCCCGGCGACGTTTCGGTCACGGGCAGCGGACAACCTGCCCGGCGTAGGTGAGGCCGCCGCCGAAGCCGAACAGCAGCACCGGCGCCCCCGAGGGCACCTCGCCGCGTTCGACCAGCTTCGACAGGGCCAGCGGGACGCTCGCCGCCGAGGTGTTGCCCGACTCGACGATGTCCTTGGCGATGACGGCGTCGGTGAGGCCGAGACGCTTGGTGATGCCGTCGATGATGCGGGTGTTGGCCTGGTGCGGGACGAACGCCGCCAACTCGGTGGGGGCGACGCCGGCGCGCTCGCACGCCTGCAGCGCCAACGGCGCGAGCGCCGTGGTCGCCCACCGGAAGACCGCCTGGCCCTCCTGCTGGATGTACGGGCGCCAGCCCTCGATCCGGATCGCCTCGCTGGGCGAGGAGCCCCACACGACGGGGCCGATGCCGGGCTTGTCGCCCTCGGCGTCGGCGGTGACCACCGCGGCGCCCGCGCCGTCGCCGAAGATGATGCAGGTGGACCGGTCGGTCCAGTCGGTGATGTCGGAGAGCTTCTCCGCCCCGATGACCAGCGCGTTGCGCGCGGCTCCCGCGTTGATCGCGTGGTCGGCGGTCGCCAGTACGTACGAGAAGCCGGAGCACGCCGTGTTGAGGTCGTACGCGGCCGGCGCGGTGATGCCGAGGCGGGCCGCCACCCGGGCGGCGACGTTCGGGCACCGGTCGATCGACGACGTGGTGGCGACGGCGACCAGGTCGATGTCGGCCGCGGTCAGCCCGGAGCTGGCGAGGGCCTTCTCCGCGGCGGCCGACGCCATGTCGGCGACCGACTCGTCCGGTGCCCCGATACGGCGGGTGGCGATGCCGACGCGGTCGCGGATCCACTCGTCGTTGGTGTCGACCATCTGCGCGAGTTCGTCGTTGGTGAGTACCCGCGACGGCTGGTAGTGGCCGAGGCTCATAATCCTGCTCACAGTGCCGACCTTTCGTTCGCGACTGCGGGGCTCCGCTTCGCTGCGCTCCTCGCGCTCACAGGTGGCCTCCGATGCGGGCGAGGGGTTGCCCCGGGGCGACCGGGTCTTCGTGGTGGGCGAGCCATTCGACGAGGACGCCCGGGTCGTGCGCGAGCACCTCGGTGCGGCCCTGCCGGGTGATGACGTGGCCGATCACCTGGTTGTCGGTGACGGGGGTGCCCTCGTCGAGCCCGTCGAGCGGCTCGAACGTGCCGGCCACCGGCGCGACGGCCACGAGGAACGCCATGGTCGGCTCGTGGCTGGGGGCCACCGCGTGGCGGGCGATGAGGTCTCGGGCGGCCTTGAGGTCGTCGGGGGTGTTAAGGGTGACGATCTCCGGCTGGGTGTCCTTGAGCTCGCGCTTGACGAGCCCGGCCAGCGTCCCGGCGGGCGGCAGTTCGATGACGGCCGTGACGCCGAGGTCGGCCATCGTGCGCATGCACAGGTCCCAGCGCACCGGCGCGGTCACCTGGGCGACGAGCCGCGACAGCATGGTCGGCCCGTGGGCGACGGCGGCGCCGTCCGCGTTCGACAGCAGGATCTTGTGCGGGTTGGTCGCGGTGATGCCACCGGCCACGGCGGCTAGCGCCTGCTCGGCCGGCGCCATGTACGGCGTGTGGAAGGCGCCCGCGACCTGCAGGGTGATGATGCGTGCCCGGGCCGGCGGGGCGGCCGCGAGCTTCTCCAGCCCGGCCAGCGACCCGGCGGCCACGATCTGGCCGGCGCCGTTGCGGTTGGCTGCGGTGAGCCCGGCGGCGTCGATCGCGGCGAGCACCTCGGCGGGGTCGCCGCCGAGGATCGCGCTCATGCCGGTGGCCTCCAGCGCGCAGGCCGCGGCCATCTCGCGGCCGCGTACGCCGGCGAGCGTGATGGCGGACTCGGGGCTGAGGACGCCGGCGATGCCGGCCGCGCCAAGCTCGCCCACGCTGTGGCCGGCCACCAGGCCGATGTCGTCGAGGGGGAGTTCGCCGGCCGCGAGCAGCGCGGCGGCGACCAGCAGCGGCTGGGTCTTGGCGGTGTCCTTGATCTCGTCGGCGTCGGCGTCGGTGCCGAGGTGGACGAGGTCCGTGCCGGCGAGGGCGGACCACCAGCGCAGGCGGGATTCGGCGCCGGGAAGTTCGAGCCATGGAGCGAGGAAGCCGGGCTTCTGGGCTCCCTGTCCGGGAGCGAGTACGGCGAGCACGACTACGACTCTTCCGGATACCGTTGGGTTAGTTGGTGCGCCTGGTCCACCAAACCCAACGACTTTCTTTGTAGGGAACCTCCAAAACGTAGACGCGGGTCACATTTAGCTGACCGGTATGTCGCTATCCGGGAGTACGTCCAGGACCGGCGGCATCGGCGTGGGCGGCGCCGGCACGGCCGGATCGAGCCGCCCGATCGTCAACGCCACCCGCAACGCGAACGCGTCCCGCGATGACGTTGGCGTCAGCCCGGTGATCTCCGCGATGCGCCGCAGCCGGTACCGGACCGTGTTCGGGTGCACGTACAGGGCGCGGGCGGCGCTCTCCAGCACATTGCCGGACGTGAAGAACCCGTCCAGGGTCTCCAGCAGCTCCCCGCCCGAGCGGATGAGCGCGCCGTAGATGTCCTGCCGCAGGATGCGCCGCGCCTCCGCGTCACCGGCCAGGGCCCGCTCCGGCAGCAGCTCCGTCG
>JAEZGP010000717.1 GCA_023437285.1 Actinomycetes bacterium
CCGGGTTGGCCAACGCCGAGCCCGGTCCTGTCGCGACCTGGATCCAGTTCGTGATCGAACCCGGACTTCCCACCATCGCATGGCTGACGCCTGGGACGCTGCTTTGCATCAGCCCGTACTTCTGGACAAGCTGTGCGGATTCCTGAGTCAGCTGTACCCAGCGGCCTGAGCCGGCAGCAACAACGGAAGCCACCTGCGCGGCTCCGGCCCCGGCGCTCAGGGCAGGCCCGAGCCGGTGCAGCCCGAGGTCCTTCGACGGCAGTCCCTCGGAGACGAGGAAGCGCTCGACAGCCGTTGGGCTCCCTACGACCGCCAACCCGTCGCCGTCACTGATCAGCTGAATCTGGTTTTCCATCGTCGGCTCCAGCCGTGGGGACAGAGTTCGTGCTGAAGCGGCCGAGCCTACAAGTGAAACAACTCACCGGGACCAGCTGACTGTCCAGTCTGGATGGACCTTTGGAGGGCTGGACGGCTAGTCGAAAACATGCTTCACAAAAACGATCTTGTCGATTTGCGGGCGGTCATGGGTGAGCCGAACCGGCCCGTCCGACGCGCCGGGTGGGCCACCGCTTCCGGTTATCCCAACGGTCAGCGGTTCAACGCCGCATAGAGTCATACCGAGATCATGGATATCCGGTCGCCCGATTCACGCCGTTCGGCCATGCTGACGCGATGATCGTCGTTCAGCGGGTACGGGTGCGGTGGGGCGCGCGGAGTCGGGGCGCGCCGGCCGCGAACCTGCGTCGCGGGCTGCCCGAGCGGTACCCGCTGCCGTCGACGTTGCCGGACGCGGACCTCGTGCTGCACGACGTCGTCGCCGACGAGGCGGCCGGCTACGAGCCGAGCGCGCAGGTCGCCGTGGGGGCGGAGGCCGCCGCGCGCGCATGGTTGCGGGTGACGCCCGTCGACCACGGGATCGAGGTCAGGCGCCAGCCAGGGTGGGACGCGTACCCGAGGCGCCAGTACCCGGCGCGGCTGTTCACGCTGCTGCCGGGCCAGGTGGGTCGCTACCGCGCCAACTTCCGGTTCGTCGGCTGTCAGTGCGCCCCACGGTGGCATTACGAGCGGTGGACGGTCCACGTCGCGCACGGCGTCGACGGGTTCGCCGCCGCGAGGGTCGATCACGACGTCGACCATCGGGTGCGTCTCTACGGCGGCCGGGGTTAGTCGGGAACACGCCTCAGTAGAGCGATGTTCGTCGATTGTCGCTAACGTGCGGGCGGTCATGGGTGAGCCGTACCGGCGCGTCCCACGCACCGGCCCGGCCACCGCTTCCGTTCCGTCCCAACGGTCAGCGGTTAGGGGAACCCTCCATGCTCCGACCACGCTCCACCCTGCGCAGGATCGGCCGCGTCGTCGCGGCCGGCACGGTCGTCGCGCTGTGCCTGACGCCCATCGTCGCCAGCGCCCAATCCAGTCTCACGAAGCCGACGGCCGCTCTACAGGCGCCCACCGACCGGCGCCCCACCTCCTCCGCCGCCCCGCTCAAGGGCTTGCGGATCTCCGCGCCGAAATCGACCGAGCGCGGCAGCGTCGTCGTTACGGGCAAGACGTTCGGCAAGGCGACCGTACAGATTACCGGCGGGGTCCTGCCGGTCGTGGCGACCGCCGTCGCGGACGGTACGTTCCGCGCCGAGGTGCTGCTGCGACCCAACGCGCCGCACCGGCTCACGGCCACGGCCTACGTGGGTACACGCGCCGCGGCCACGAAGACCGTCTCCGTGCGGCAGCGGCTCAACCGGCCGTCCGGCAAGCTCACCGGCCGGGTCCTGGACGTGTCGTCGAAGGCGCCGGTCGAGGGCGCCTCGGTGCGGTACGGCAGCCGCCGGGCCACCACCGACAGCGCGGGCCGGTTCACGCTGACCGGGCTGCCGGCCGGCGGGGTCGCCGCAACCGTGTGGTCGGCGGGCCGGATGACCGGCCTGGCCATCGGACAGATCGAGGCCGGCGCCGGCGACGCGGGCGACGTACGGGTGCAGAAACTCGCCGCGCCGAGGAAGATCGGCCCGCGCGGAGGCAGCTTCTCCGGGCCGGGCTGGCGGGTGGGCATCCCCGCCGGTGCCCTGAGCCGGCCCACGGACGTCATGGTCACCCCACTGGTGTTCACCGGCGCGCAGGACGTGTACGGCGCGCCGTTCGTCGACATCTCGCCGTCCGGTCTGCGGTTCGCCCGGCCGGCGACCATCACGGTCGACCCAGGGGTCATCGGCCTGCCCGCCAACCGTACCGAGATCGTGGTCGTCGACCCGGACGTGCCGACCAGCACCACGGTCGCCGCGCGCAATGTCGGCGGCAAGCTGGTCGTCCAGCTGCGCGACGTGCGCGGCGCGCAGGTGCGTGCGCGCAGCATCACCCCGTTCGGTACCACGGCCGACTACTGCACCCCGTTCGCCTCGCCGGCCGACGCGCTGGCCGCCGTGGCGTACCTGGGGGCGACCCTCGTGCCGTTCCTGGCCAACACGGCCGGCCAGACCTCGGTGGACTACACGGTCGAGTACCTGCTGGGCGGCGTGCCGACGACGACTCGCCGGACCGTGTCCGACCAGGCCGCCCTCGACGCGTTCGCCGCCGCCGCACCCACCCTGACCAGCGCCGGCCAGGTGCTCGACAACGTCGAGACGGCCGTGAACGCGGCGCCGCCGGTCCTGCGGGCGCCGACCGACCCGACGACGATCGACCTGCGGGACTTTCCGAGCACGGCGACGTCACTGGGCCGCAGCGTACGCATGACGGACTACACGTTCCCGCCGCTCAGCGACCCCGGCATCATCGCCGGCGGCGTCGGCGGGGTCGCGATCGGCGGGACATTCGTCCCGGACGACCGCACGTTCACCGGGCCGCTGCGGTTCATCCCGACCGCCGACTCGAACGGCAAGCTCGTCAACGTGGAGCTGGAGGCCGACCTGACGCTGCGGGTTCTCGACTCGTTCGACTTCTGCGACGGCAACCCGGGTGGGTCGCTCATCCAGCAGGCCACTATCCCGCTGAGCCGCCTGGAGGCCACGCCCCTGGCGGGCGGTGGCTTCTACGGAAAGCCGATCCTGTTCCAGGCCGACGCCCCGCTGGACCGGCTGCGCCGCGACGTCACCGACCTGTTCGAGGACAACGACTCCGGCGACGACGACGGGATCCCGGACCGGCAGCCGTGGGCGGGTGCGGCGTTCCCGCTCGACAACTGCCCGACCACGCCGAACTTCGACCAGACCGACACGGACGGCGACGGCGCGGGCGACGCCTGCGACGATCCCGATGACCCGGACAACCCGGGCGACGACCTGCCGCCGGGCGGCGTGCCGGACGACCCGGGCAACCCCGACGGCGGCGACACGCCCGACAGCGGTCCGCGCGACCCTGGCGCGGGCGGCAGCTACGGCGACCCCCACCTGATCACGTTCGACGGCGGGGCGTACAGCTTCCAGGCGACCGGCGACTACGTGCTCGCGGAGTCCACCATGGACGGCTTCGAGGTGCAGAGCCGGTTCGCGCGGCTGCCCGGGGGCCTCGGCACGGTGTCGTACAACTTCGGGGTCGCGGCCCGGGTGGGTTCGTCGGTCATCGCGTTCGGCGACGATGCCACGATCAAGCGCCGCGACCCGCTCGTGGTCACCCTCGACGGGCAACGCATCCCGATGACGGAAGGGCTGCGGCGGGACCTGCCGGGCGGGGCCGTGCTCACGTACGGCGCGACGCGCGGCGCGGTCGTGCGCTGGCCGGACGGGACCGAACTGGCCGCGGGCCGGTGGACGGGCGACAACGCGTTCGTCACCCTGGCGAAGGCGCGGTGGGGCACGACCCGGGGCCTGGCCGGCAACGCCAACCGCGATCCGAAGGACGACCTCGCCACGCCGGACGGCGTACCCGTAAAAGATCTTTACAACCGAGATGCCTTGTACGGGTCGTTCGCGCAGGGCTGGCGGCGCACCGGCA
>JAEZGP010000018.1 GCA_023437285.1 Actinomycetes bacterium
GGCCGCTGGGCGGCCTGACCGGCGACCGGCCCCTGCCCCACGTCGACGTCGCCGCCGACCAGGCCGCGTCCGCGCTGCTGGAGGCGTCGGGCGAGGGGTGCACGCCGTACGCGGGGTTGCTGGTCACACCGCCCGACGAGACGCAGTCGTTCCACGTCGCCTGGCCCAGCGAGGGCTGCGCCGACCTGCAGGTCCACCCCATCGTCCCAGGCGTGACGGGCCAGTCCCACTGACCATCGCGTCACCCGGGCTCACAAGATCGCGTCGCAGGGGCAGTTACGTACCGAATCGCGTGCCGAATTCGGTACGTAGGGCCAACTTCACGACCGGCGCCGGGCGGCAGCAGCGGTCATGAGTACCTGCGGGGGGCGTCCCAGCCGGCCGGGAAGTGGGGCGGCAGGTTCCATGAACGGTCCGGGCGGAAGTCGCAGAAGGTGCCGTCGAACGGGAACGCGCCGCGCTCGATGAGCGACACCACCCGCTCCCCCTCCAGCCGCACGGCGGCCTCGTCGTCGACCCAGTAATGCTCCGGGAACGCCAGCCGCTCGGTGAACTCGTCCTCGTCCTTCCACTCCCACCTGCGGTCGGGGTGCACGACGATGTCGAGATCGTGATCGGTGGTGTCCACGCCGGACACGTCGCCGTCGGTCCACCACACGGGGGCCGTCTCCAGGTTCACGTACCAGCCGCTGAACTCGCCGCGGGCGTCCCAGAACAGCCACACGGAGTGCGACCCGGACGGCGGGAAGTACATCAGGATGTCCGGCCCCCACCAGCGCCGCTCGGTGAGGCGGGTCGGCTGCTTGACCCACTCGACGAACGGCATGTCGCGGATGCCGCGCCCGTCGTGGGCCAGCCGGATCGCGGCGGGCACGCCGTTGGGCAGCCACAGGCATGTTCCGCGGGCGTCGTTGACGACGACTCGGGCGGCGCGGGCGAAGACGAGCGTGTCGCGGGCGAAGAACCGGTGCACGACCGTGGCGCCGGCGGGCGGGGTGGACACCCCGAAATCCTAACCAGCCTCAGCCGGCCCTTGCCTGCCCAGAAGATCTAGTCGCGTTGTATCGCGTTTGAGGTTACGATGTATCGCGTCATGCCACATCCCTCCGCATGAAGCGAGGCAGCATGGGCTCCCCCATCCCCGCGATCACCGCCACCGGCCTGCGCAAGCGCTACGGCGACACGGTCGTTCTCGACGGCGTCGACCTGTCCATCGCCCCCGGCGAGATCTTCGCCCTTCTGGGCCCCAACGGCGCCGGCAAGACCACCACCGTGCGCATCCTGTCCACCCTCATCCGCGCCGACGGCGGTACGGCCACCGTCGGGGGCGCGGACGTCGCGCGCGACCCCGAAGCCGTCCGCCGGCTGATCGGCGTCACCGGCCAGTTCGCCGCCATCGACGCCCTGTTCACCGGGGAGGAGAACCTGTTGCTCATGGCCGACCTGTGCCACCTGGACCGCCGGGCCGGGCGACAGCGGACCGCCGAGCTGCTCGACCGGTTCGATCTGACCGACGCGGCGCGCAAGCCCGCGGTGACCTACTCGGGCGGCATGCGCCGCCGCCTCGACCTCGCCATGACCCTCGTCGGCAGCCCTCAGGTGATCTTCCTGGACGAGCCGACCACCGGCCTGGATCCGCGCAGCCGGCGCACCATGTGGCAGATCATCCGCGAGCTGGTGGCCGGCGGCACCACGGTCTTCCTCACCACCCAGTACCTCGAGGAGGCCGACCAACTCGCCAACCGGGTCGCGGTGCTCGACCGCGGACGCATCGTCGCCGAGGGAACCCCGACCGAACTGAAAAGGCTCGTCCCGGGCGGCCACCTGCGCCTGGTCTTCGCATCCCCGGCCGACCTCGACGCGGCGACCCGCGCCCTCAACGGTTCGACCAGCGATGCGGACGCGCTCGCGCTGCAGGTACCCAGCGACGGCGGGGTCCGCTCGTTGCGCGCCGTGCTCGACCGCCTCGACGCGGCGGGCGTCGAGGTCGAGAGCCTCACCGTGCACACCCCCGACCTCGACGACGTCTTCCTCGCCCTCACCGCCACGGAAAGGACCCCCACGCGATGAGCTACGCCGTCCGCGACTGCCTGACCATGCTGCGGCGCAACCTGCGCTGGGCGCGCCGCTTCCCCGCCATGAGCGCCGTACTCATCGGGTTGCCCGTCGTCATCCTGCTGCTGTTCGTGTTCGTCTTCGGCGGCACGTTGGGCGCCGGTCTGGCCGGCGACCGGGGCGACTACGCCGACTACGTCACCCCCGGCATCCTCATGCTGGCCATCACCGGTACCGCGCAGGGCACCGCGATCGCGGTCGCCAGCGACATGAAGGAGGGCATCATCGCGCGGTACCGCACGATGGCGATCTTCCGCCCTTCCGTGATCGCCGGTCACGTCCTCGGCAGCCTCAGCCAGACCATGGTGGGCCTCGCGGTCGTCGTCGGGGTGGCCATCGCGGTCGGCTTCCGGCCCACCGCCGGCGTCGTCGAGTGGCTGGCCACCGCCGGCCTGCTCGCCCTGGTCGCCCTGGCCACGATCTGGTTGTCGGTCGGGCTCGGCCTGTGGGCCAAGACCGTCGAGTCGGCCAGCAACCTGCCCATGCCGCTCATCCTGCTGCCCTTTCTGGGCAGCGGCTTCGTGCCCACCGACTCGATGCCCACGGCGGTGCGCTGGTTCGCCGAGAACCAGCCGTTCACGCCGATGATGGAGACGCTGCGCGGACTGCTCCTGGGCACCGGCATCGGCAACGCCGGCACCATCGCGGTGGCGTGGTGCGTCGCCATCATGGTGGTCGGCGCCTTCTGGTCGGTACGCCTCTACAACCGAGACCCGGCCTGAGCCCACCGCCGCCCCCGACGGGGAACCCGTCGGGGGCGGGCGTCGTCCACACTGGTGGACGACAGGGGAGGTCGGGGTGCGCAGGTTCGGATGGGTGCTGATCGCGGTCGGGGCGCTGTTGGGCGCCTGTACGCAGCCGGACGAGCCCTCCGGCGCGATGCCGGCAGGCGGACCGCCGACGGGGACCATGGCCGTGGCAGGAAAGTGGTCGGGCTGCGCCGACGTGTGGCCCGATCCGCTAAAGGCCATGGGCGCCGAGGAACTCGACCTGCCCCGGCTCGGCGACGGATTCACGCCCGTGGCGGCCGTCGTCTGTACCACCGTTGTCGAGAAGCGTCCCGACGGCAGCGAGGCACTGATGGCGACCGAGCGCCGCGCCGAGGACATCGCCGCGCTGCTGGCCGCGTTGCGCCTGCCCGACGAGCCCTCCCGGACGGAGGGCGTCTGCACCTTGGACCTCCCGACGATCCCGTGGGTCGCGCTGGTGGACGCCGACAACCGGTGGGGGCGCCCCGGCGTGCCCGGCGACGCCTGCGGCAGCATCCGCATTGAGGTACGCGACGCGATCGCCGCCCTGCGACTCACCGAGGTGTCCAGGCGCTTCCTCCGCGAGCTGATGTCGTCGGGCGCGGCGGCCTCGGGCTGCTCGCAGAGCTGGGCCGACATGGTCTGGGCCGAGACGACGATGAACCCCGACCGGACCTGGGCGCCCACCCTCGGCAGCCAGTTCACCGACGACGACGAGATCCGCCTGTGCGTCTACGCCGTACCGCCCGGCGAGCGTGGCAGCGCCAAGCCGGCCGGCGCATTCACCTCCGGCAAGGTCCTGAGCGCCAAGCAATGGGCCCCGATCGCCGCCGCCCTGCGCGCCGCGCCGAAGGCAGCGGCGTGCTCGACCCCCGCCGAAAGGTTCGCCCTGCTGAGCCGCACCGACGAAAAGCAGGGCGAGATCTACGTGGAGCTGACCGGCTGCCAGCGCATCATGACCACGCCGATCGATGGCCAGCCCTTCCTCGGCCAGGCCGACGCGGCCCTGATCGCCTTGCTCAAGGTGGCCGGCTGACCGCTACCCTCGGTGGCGTGACCATCGCACCCGCCGTCCGCGACTGGCTGCTCGCCGGCGATCCAGCTATCCAGTGGCAGGCCTTGGCCGACCTGTCCGACACCGGGTCAGACGAGGTAGCCGCGGCGCGGGCGCGCGTGGCGCACGAGGGCTGGGGTGCCGCACTGTTGGCCCGCCAGGGCGCGGACGGACAATGGGACTCCGGCACTTTGTTCCCCGCCGACTTCACCCGCGACGAGCCGGGCCAGCCGTGGACGACGACCATGCACACCCTGCAGACGCTGCAGCTGTTCGGGCTCGACCCGGCGTCGGCGGCGGCACGCCGGGCGGTCGGGCTCGTCGCCGAACACGCGCGATGGGACCACGCCGGGCAGCGGTACTTCGACGGCGAGGTCGAACCGTGCATCAACGGCCGGACGGTCGAGACGGGCGTCTACTTCGGCATCGAGGTGGCGCCGGTCGTGGCGCGGCTCCTTGACGAGCGCCTCGCCGACGGCGGCTGGAACTGCGAGGCGGAGAACGGATCGGTGCGCTCGTCGTTCGACACGACCATCAACGTTCTCGACGGGCTGTTGGCGTACGAACGGGCGACCGGCGGCGACGCGGCCGTGCGCGAGGCACGCCGCGGCGGCGAGGAGTACCTGCTGGAGCGGCACCTGTTGCGGCGCAGGAGCACGGGTGAGGTCGTCAACCCGGAGTACCTCGACAGCGCCTTCCCGTACTACTGGCACTACGACGCGCTGCGCGCGCTCGACTATTTCCGGCGCGCGAAGGCGACGCCCGACCCGCGGATGGCCGAGGCCGTGGAGCTGGTGCGGGCCAAGCAGCAGCCGGACGGCAGGTGGCCGCTCGACCGCGTGCACCTCGGCCGCGTGCACTTCCACCTGGAGGAGGTGGGCCGGCCGAGCCGCTGGAACACCCTGCGTGCACTGCGGGTACTCGGCTGGTGGGAGGCTCGCTGACGGCCCGGCGGGCCCGACCGCCTTGCAGGCGGCCGGCAGCTTGGTGGGCGGGGCCCTGACACCCGTCCGCTACCTTTGCTGGCGTGGCTGACCTTGTGCACCTCACCCCGGCGGGCAACGCGCGGCGCGTCGTGCGCACCGGACTGGCCGCCCGCAGCCCCGGCTGGTTCGGCGACCGGGGCGTGTACTGCATGCCGGTGCTGCCGTCGTTCACCCTGACCTACCAGTGGGTGCGCGAACTGCGCCGCTGGAAGCAGAGCACGCTCGTCGGCGTCCAGGTGCGGATCCCCGACGACGAGCCGGTCACGGTCGGTCGGTACGGCCAGGAGCCGACCCGGGTCTCGGCGGCCGAGGCCGCCGCGACGATCCGCGCCCTGGCCGACCCGCGCGGGTACGAGGTGTTCGTACCCCGCCCCGTCGCCGCCGCCGAGGTACGCCGGGTACGCCGCGTCCCGCAGGGGATCGGGTGGCGCTACAAACCCAACGCGCACGGGCTGCGCCCCTGCACGTGTCCCGCGTGTGTCCAGCCGGGCACCCCCGGCGCGGCACAGCTGCGCCGGCGTTTTCCCTACGAGGACGCGCCGCGCACCAAGCCGGCCATCATGGCGGACCTACGCGCGGCCACCACCTCCGACGACATCGAATACGCCCTGTACGAGCTGGGCATGCGCCGGCGCGGCGGCGCCGAGGAGCTGGCCTTCCTCGCCGACCACCCGGATCCCGAGGTCCGCGAGGCTCTCGTGCAGACGCTGGCGCGCTACCGCGGCCGCGCGGCCCGGGAGCTGCTCGAACGCGTTCAGGGCGCCGCGCCGTCCAGGACAGGGATGAGGGAGCGCTCCTCGTAGGTCAGGTGGCTCTCCAGCTCCGCGGTGAGCCGGTCGACCTCGGCGAGCAGCGTCGCCCGGTCGGGGCCGGGGTCGGCGAGCACCCGGTCCAGGCCCTCGACCAGGGCCGCGATCGCCTCGTGTTCCTCGCGCAACCGCGCCAGCACGGGGGCGAGGTCGGGTCGCTGGTTGCCGATGCCGACGAACATCCCCCCGTCCTCCATCGTGTGGTGCTGCGTCAGGCCGCCACACAGCGCCAGGCAGTTGACCCGCAACTGGGCGCCGACCGACGCGCCGGAGGCCGCCACCTCGGCGCGGATCAACCGCAGTTCCCGGCGGAAGGTGTCGTGGATCGCGCTGAGTACGGTCCCGAACGAGGCGCCGTCTATCCGCGGCGGGCTGGGGAGCCGGGCGAGCGTGACCACGGGGATGACCCGCGCCGTCGCGGCCTGGTAGTCAGCCCAGCGCGCGTCGTGCTCGGCGATGCGGGCGAACACCTCGTCCCGCTCGTCGCCGGCGAGGACCTCCGCGCGGGCCTCGTAGGTAAACCCGCCGCTCTCGACCGTGACCGTGGGGTTGGCCAGCACGTTGTGGTACCAGGCGGGGTGGCGCGGCGCGCCGGCCGCGGACGCCACGACGACGACGCGGTCCCCGGTGTGGGGCGTGTACCGCAGCGGAACCGTGTGCGGCCGGCCGGACCGGGCGCCGGTCGTGGTCAGCAGGAGCAGTCGGGCATCGGCGAACGGGCCGCTGAGCTGGCCCTTGTTGGCGCGGAACTCGTCGATGATGGACGCGTTGAACTCGTTCGGCACGGCTCATTCCCTCCCCGTGGATGTCCCCGAACGCTACAGGCGCCCTACGTCAAGAATGCGGATCGCGGCGGCGCCCAGTTCGTCGGAGGTGTCCAGGTCGATCTCGGCGGTGATGCCCCAGTCGTGGTCGCCGGCCGGGTCGTCGAGGATCTGCCGGACCGTCCACATGTCACGGCCGGCGTCGATGAGCAGCATCTTCGGGCCGCGCGCCGCCGGGCCCGTACCGATGTCTGTGTGGTCTTCGAAGTAGGGGGCGAGCGCTTCGGCCCAGGCCGCCGCGTCCCAGCCCGATTCGGCGTCGAGTTCGCCCAACTCGTCCCAGCGTCGCAGGGCAGCCAGGGTGACGCGCCGGAACAGGGCGTTGCGCACCAGTACCCGGAACGCGCGGGTGTTGCCGCTGACCGCCGGCGGACGCTCCTCGGCGACCGGCTCGTCGGTGGGGTTGCGCAGCTTCTCCCACTCGTCGATGAGGCTGGAGTCGACCTGGCGGACCAGTTCGCCCAGCCACTCGATGAGGTCGGCCAGTTCCTCGCTGCGGGCGTCGGAGGGCACGCTCTGGCGCAGCGCGCGGTAGGCGTCGGCGAGGTACCGCAGCACCAGGCCCTCGGAGCGGGCCAGGCCGTAGAAGTTGACGTACTCGGTGAAGGTCATGGCCCGCTCGTACATGTCGCGGACCACGGACTTCGGCGACAGCTGGTGGTCGGCCACCCACGGATGGCCGGTGCGGTAGGTCTCGAACGCGGCGTCGAGCAGCTCCGCCAGCGGCTTGGGCCAGGTGACGCTCTCGAGGAGGTCCATGCGGGCCTCGTACTCGATGCCGTCGGCCTTCATCTGGGCGACCGCCTCGCCCTTGGCCTTGAACTGCTGGGCGGACAGGACCTGCCGGGGGTCGTCCAGCGTCGCCTCGATGACGGAGACAACATCCAGGTGGTACGCGGGGTCAGCGGGGTCGAGCAGTTCCATGGCGGCGAGCGCGAACGGCGACAGCGGCTGGTTGAGCGCGAAGTCGAACTGCAGGTCGACCGTGAGCCGCACGGAGCGCCCTTCGGAGTCGGGCTCGGGCAGCTTCTCGATGACGCCGCCGGCGAGCAGCGCGCGGTAGATGGCGATGGCGCGGCGGATGTGGCGGCGCTGCGCGGCGCGGTCCTCGTGGTTGTCGGTGAGCAGCTGGCGCATCGCGGCGAACGCGTCGCCGGGCCGGCCGATGACGTTGAGCAGCATGGCGTGGCTGACCTGGAACACGCTGGTCAGCGGCTCGGGCTCGGCCGTGGTGAGCCGCTCGAACGTCGGCTGTCCCCAGCCGATCGACCCCTCCGGCGGCTTGCGGCGTACGACCTTGCGGCGCTTCTTCGGGTCGTCGCCGGCCTTGGCGAGGGCCTTCTCGTTCTCGATGACGTGCTCGGGCGCCTGCACGACGACCGTACCGAGGGTGTCGTACCCGGCCCGGCCGGCGCGGCCGGCGATCTGGTGGAACTCGCGCGCCTTGAGCAGCCGCGTGCGCTGACCGTCGTACTTGGACAGTCCGGTGAACAGGACGGTCCGGATCGGCACGTTGATGCCCACGCCGAGGGTGTCGGTCCCGCAGATCACCTTGAGCAGCCCGGCCTGGGCGAGGGTCTCCACGACCCGGCGGTACTTGGGCAGCATGCCGGCGTGGTGCACGCCGATGCCGTGGCGTACCAGCCGCGACAGCGTCTTGCCGAACCCGGCGGTGAACCGGAAGTTTCCGATCTTGGCGGCGATGGCGTCCTTCTCGGCGCGGGTGCACACGTTGACGCTCATCAGGGCCTGGGCGCGCTCCAGGGCCTCGGCCTGGGTGAAGTGCACCACGTACACGGGTGCCTGGTGGGTCTGCAGCAGCTCTTCGAGCGTCTCGTGCAGGGGCGTCATCGCGTACGTGAAGATCAGCGGTACGGGACGCTCGGCGCTGGCGACTACGGCCGTGTTGCGGCCGGTGCGACGCGACAGGTCGTCGACGAACCGCGTGACGTCGCCCAGGGTGGCCGACATGAGGACGAACTGGGCCTGCGGCAGTGCGATGAGGGGCACCTGCCACGCCCAGCCACGGTCGGGCTCGGCGTAGAAGTGGAACTCATCCATGATGACCTGGCCGACGTCGGCGTCCGCCCCGGCGCGCAGCGCGATGTTGGCCAGGATCTCCGCCGTGCAGCAGATGATCGGCGCGTCGGCGTTGACGCTCGCGTCGCCGGTGAGCATGCCGACGTTCGCCGGCCCGAACACGTCGCACAGCGCGAAGAACTTCTCCGACACGAGCGCCTTGATCGGCGCCGTGTAGTAGGAACGCTGATTGTTGGCGAGGGCGGCGGCGTGCGCGCCGAGCGCCACCAGACTCTTGCCCGATCCGGTCGGGGTGTTCAGGATCACGTTGGCGCCGGTCACGATCTCGATCAGCGCCTCCTCCTGGTGCGGATAGAGGCTGAGCCCCTGGCCGCTCGCCCACGTGGCGATGGCGTCGAAGAGGGCGTCGGGGCCGGCGTCGGCGCCGGGCAGCTGATCGGTGAGCGTCATGGCCGCTCCATCCTGCCCGCCCGGCCCGCGGCCCGGTGGACGCGGGAAATCAGCGACCGACTATCACCCGATCACGGAATGGCGTCGTATCCGGACCCGATGCGGTTCCATCCGCTCTGGCAACTGACCGTGGAGGAGATCCCGTTGCCCGCGGTGCGCCAGGGACCGTAGCGCCACTCGGTGCGGTAACCGACGGCCGTGAAGCAATTGATCTTCGCGCGGAAGGTTGACGGGGCGTGCCCTCCGCAATACACCGTGACGGTTGCCGATCCGGGCGTGCTCACTGTGCACGGCCCGATCGAGGCCTGCGCCGGAGTGGCGACAAGCAGACTCGCGGCGATGCCGGCGATGACCAGTAGGGAGGCTCTGCGGGCGATTCGAAACATTCAAAATCCTTTCGGAAACGACTTCGAAAATCGAATAATCGCCGCTCTATCTGCAGAAGAGTTCGATGCGCGACTATGTCATGCGGAAGATCTCTACGTCAAGGTATGGTTCGCGCTGAGCCGACTTCGCAGCTGAAGACAGTCGAAGGCGCCACGTTAGTCTGACCACTGGCGGAAGTACGGTACTCATCCGTACCATTTCATGCGACTCAATTCATCTCTTTTTCTCCCGACAGCACCGCATCCGTGTTGAAGATTCGCAGCTCGTCGAATTCGCCTCAGCGCGCTCTTCCGAATCGTTCCTTCCGAGCCATCAGCGAGATGAAACCAATTCTCTGCACCTGTACCGGTCGCGACCGGTACACCACATCGGCGGGATACGCGTCACTTCTGACGTACCCGTCCACTGCGGGTCCGGACGGGCGCCGCCCGGGGAGGGAGCGTCCATGCCTATGTCGTTGTCCCGGGTGGCTGCGACGCCCACATCGGGCTCACGCCGCGCGCAGGCGGGTCGCGGCGTCGCGGAGCACCTCGTCCAGCGGGGTCGGCTGCAGGTCGAACACCTGCGTGGTCTCCGTGGAGTCGATGACGAACGGGTCGGTGAACTGGTAGCGGGTCGCCTGAAGCTCGCGGACGAACCGGTCGAACAGGCCCACCGCGCGCATCGCCGGGTACGGGATGGTCGCCAGCTTGGCGGGCGGGGCGTCGTTGGCGGCCACGAACCGGTCGGCGAGCTGGCGGATCGTCATGGCCGGGTGGCTCGGCACCAGCCAGGCGCGGCCGAAGGCCCGCTCGTCGGTGGCGACGGTGACGAGGGTACGGGCCGCGTCGGTGGTGGACGTGAAGCTGTGCGGCACGTCGAGCGGAGCCGGCGACCAGGCGCGCTTGCCGGCGAGCAGGTTACCGCCGAGCGCGAAGCTGAAGATCGACTGCGCCTCTAGGTAGTCGCTGGCGCGGACCTCGACGGCCCGGATGCGGCCGGCCTCGTGCCGCGCGAGGGCCTCGCGCCACATGTCGGCGCGCACGCGCAGCTTCGGGTGCGTGGCGGCGAGCGGGGTGTGCGCGGTCATGACCCCGCTGCCGGGGCCGTGCCCGTACAGGCAGCTCATGACGACCAGCGCGGCGCCGCTGCGCTCCGCGGCGGTGAGCAGCGACGAGGCCAGCGGCGGCCAGTCGGTGAGCCAGCGGTCGTAGGCCGGGTTAGCGCAGTTGTAGAGGGCGACGGCGCCCTCGGTGAGCGCCGCCAGCCGGTCGGCGTCGGTGGCGTCGGCGGCGACCCGTTCGATGGCCGGGTGCGAGGGGCCGGAGCCGCTGCGCGTGATGACGCGGACCCGGTCGCCGCGCGCGGCGAGCAGCTCGGCCGTGGTGGCGCCGACCGCGCCGGAGCCGACGATGTCGTGCAGGTTCATGTGGTTCTCCCCAGTTGAGAGAGCAGTGCTCTCGTTCTGGAGCGATGATTGCACACCGCTCGACGGTCTTGCAAGAGCACTGCTCTCGGATGTGTGCAACAATCTCTTCATGCCTGCTGGATCAATCCGCGCCCGGGTGCGCGCCGAGATGCTCGCCGAGATCAAGACGGTCGCGCGGCGGCACCTGGCCACCGACGGCGCCAACCTGTCCCTGCGCGCCGTCGCCCGCGACATGGGCATGGTCTCCTCGGCGCTCTACCGCTACTACGCCAGCCGCGACGAGCTGCTCACCGCGCTGATCGTCGACGCGTACAACGCGCTCGGCGCCGCGGTGGAGGACGCCGACGCGGCCGTGACCGACCGGGGCGACGTGCGGGGACGCTGGCTCGCGTGCTGCCACGCGGTGCGCGACTGGGCGCTGGCCGAGCCCGCCGAGTACGCGCTGATCTTCGGTAGCCCGGTGCCCGGCTACGCGGCGCCGATGGAGACCGTCCTCGCCGCCCGGCGCACGCCGCTGGCGCTCATCCGCGTCGCCATGGAC
>JAEZGP010000065.1 GCA_023437285.1 Actinomycetes bacterium
GGCCGCTGGCGCACCCTATGGCGTATCACCGCCAGCCCGACCACGACCGGAGACATCGTCCGAGCCGCCCTCGTATTGACACAATTCGAACACCGCTACCTACCGAATTCTTGCTGAGATCACCTCACTGCGTCGCGGTCGAGAGCCAGCGTCTGACTGACGACCACGTTGTTGTGCTCACCGACCGCGGCCCTGTCGCCTTCAATTACCCACTCGGTCCCGGCCTAACGCAGGCGGCATCTTCGCGGCCGCCATGAGCAGGGCCGCAGACTGGCCAGCGTGAGGCCGGCCTCGGGACGGCAGGGTTCATGACGCATGGCACATGGCGGCCACAATGCTGCTGATCATCGAGCGTTGCCGAACGCGCCGTCATGGAGATCCAGGACTGGTCGAACTCGGCCATGGTCAAGCGGCACCAGCATCTGACGAAGATGATCCGGCGAGACATGGCCAAGCAGGTTGACGGGCTGATCTGGAAGCCCGAGAAGCGGAAGAAAGCCAGCCAGGGGCAAGAAAGCGCAGCCGCCGGGACGGCGCGCCGATGGGCCGGTTCTGGGCGCACCTGAGACTAGAACTGAACTAATGATCAAACGCCGGGCTCCCTTGGTCAGGGAGCCCGGCGTTGCCCTGCTCTTGGCGGTGGCGGCGGGATTTGAACCCGCGGAGGGCGTAAACCCTCACACGCTTTCGAGGCGTGCTCCTTAGGCCACTCGGACACACCACCGCCGAGAAGGGTACCGGACGGTCTGGCGCCCCGTCGAAGAGGTATCCGCCTAGGATCTCCAGACATGAGTACGCACATCGGCGCCAAGCCGGGCGAGATCGCCGAGCGGGTCCTGATGCCGGGCGACCCGTTGCGGGCGAAGTGGATCGCGGAGACCTTCCTTGAGGACGCGACGTGTTACTCCACGGTCCGGAACATGTTCGGCTTCACGGGCACGTACCAGGGCGTACGGGTCAGCGTGCAGGGGTCGGGCATGGGCATGCCGTCCGCGTCGATCTACACCCACGAGCTGATCAACGAGTACGGGGTGAACACCCTGATCCGGGTCGGCTCCTGCGGGGCGATCACCGAGGACATCGGGCTGCGCGACGTGATCGCCGCGATCGGGGCGTCCACGGACTCGAACATGAACCGGTTCCGGTTCGACGGGCTGGTCGACTACGCGCCGGTGGCGGACTTCGGGTTGCTGCGCAGCGCGGTCGACGCCGCCGAGGCGCGCGGCATCCCGATGCGGGTGGGGCCGGTGTTCGCCGCCGACGCCTTCTACATCGAGAAGGACGGGTTCTACGACCGGCTGGCCGACTACGGCGTACTCGCGGTGGAGATGGAAACCGCGGCGCTGTACACGATCGCGGCCCGGTACCGGGCTCGGGCCCTGACGATTCTGACGGTGAGCGATCAGCTCAGGACGCTCCAGCACGCGTCCGCCGACGAGCGGCAGCAGACATTCAGCCAGATGGTCGAGGTCGCGCTCGACGCGGTGATCAGCTAGCGGGTCTGTGCGGCCCGGCCCGCATCGGGCCGGACCGCGACCCCGCGCTCAACAGGTGTCGAGGCGTTGGGTGTAGAGCGTGCGGACGGCGTCCTCGTTGCCGACGATGAGCTTCTGGACCGTCTGGCCGTCGTGTAGGACCAGGTAGGCCACGCCGTTGGGGTGGCGGACGAGCGAGCCGGCGAACGTGGGCGACCCTGACGGGGGAGAGAGCCGCTCGGCGTTCGGGTAGGCCTCGTCCAGGGCGATCTTCGTACTGCCGACCATGATGCCCTCGGGCGTGTGCAGCGGCGGGAACGCCCAGATGAACGCCAACGTGTCGTGGTCGAAGATCGGCTCGGCGTGGGTGATGCCGACGAGCTGGCGCGCGCAGCCGTGCGTCGTTTTTTTGAGCTTGCCCGCTGCGGTGAGCTGATCGATGCTCTGCCCGATCCGGATGCCGCCCAGCCCGTTGAAGCTGATGACGTTGGGGTCGGTCGTGGTGGCCCGGGGTGCGGGCGTCACGGTGGTGGCGGCCTTGCCGGCCAGGCTCGGGCTGGCGGCCGGCGTGGGCCGGGTGGAGGGGACCCCCGGTGAGCTGGTCGCACGGGCGGTCGCGGTCGTCGAGGGTTCGACGTGGTCAGTGCTCGCGGCGGTACCGATGGACGCGTTGTCGGGTCCGCAGGCGGCGAGGGCGAGCGCGCATAGGCCCGCGCCGACGGCTGCTGGTGCGAATGATCGCCTGAGCGTCATGTGTCCCCCTTCCGGGCCGGTCGGGTGTCTCCCGGCTCGGTCCTCCGCGACCCGCGTGGCCACGGTGCTTGCGTGCCCTGGGGGGATGCGGGCGCCGCATGGATCGACATTAGCTCAGCGTCACCTAATAAATACAGATGGTGACTGTGCGAAAGCTCTCTTGACATCTGGGTACGTTGGTTGGATGGTTAGTTACATGAGTAATGAACCAACGCACCCGGGTCCGTGGCTCACGGGGGGCCACGGGCTCGGGGAGGGCGGACCCGATGGATGAGGGCCGGCCGCTCTTCCGGCAGATCGCCGAGATGATCGAGAACTCGATCATCGACGGGTCGCTCGCCGAGGAATCCCAGGTGCCCTCCACCAACGAACTGGCGGCGTTCCACCGGATTAACCCGGCGACCGCCGCCAAGGGCGTCAACCAACTGGTCGACGACGGAACCATCTACAAGAGACGGGGGATCGGGATGTTCGTCACGAGCGGCGCCCGCGCCAAACTCATCGACCGCCGCCGCGACGAGTTCGCTCAGCAGTACGTGCGGCCACTGCTCGCCGAGGCCAACAAGCTCGGCCTGAGCGTCACCGACATCAAGTCGCTCATCGACCAGTGGGAGGAGAAGCCGTGACAGTCACGGTCACCGGAGTGTCGAAGACCTTCGGCGGCGTCACGGCCGTCGACAACGTCACCTTCACCCTCCACGAAAACCGGGTGTACGGGCTGCTCGGCCGCAACGGCGCCGGCAAGACCACCCTCATGCAGTTGCTCACCGGCCAGCAGTTCCGCACCGCCGGCGACATCAGCGTCTTCGGCGCCGACCCGGTCGAGAACGAGGCCGTGCTCAGCCGGATGTGCTTCATCAAGGAGAGCCAGCGCTACCCCGACCAGTTCCAGGTGCGCCACGTCCTCGCCAGCGCGGCCATGCTCTACCCCAACTGGGACGCGGACTTCGCCGCCGCCCTGCTCGCCGACTTCGCGCTGCCCACCAACCGGCGCGTCAAGAAGCTCTCCCGCGGCATGCTCTCCGCCCTCGGCGTGATTGTCGGCCTCGCCGCCCGCGCTCCCGTCACCCTCTTCGACGCGCCGTACCTCGGGCTCGACGCCGTGGCCCGGCAGCTGTTCTACGACCGCCTGCTCGCCGACGTCGCCGAGCACCCGCGCACCGTCGTACTGTCCACCCACCTCATCGACGAGGTCGCCGACCTGCTCGAACACGTGATCGTGATGGACCACGGCCGCGTCGTGCTCGACCGCGACGCCGAAGCCCTGCGCGGCGAGGCCGCCCTGCTCACCGGCCCGTCGGACGCCGTCGACGAGCTGACCGACGGCCTTGACGTGCTGCACGCGGAACGCCTCGGCAACGTCGCCCGGGTCACCGTACGCGGCGGGCTCGACAGGGACACCCGCGAAGACGCGGCGGCACGCGGCGTCACCGTCGAACCGGCCACGTTGCAGCAACTCGTCGTGCGCCTGACCACCCAGTCCGCAGCCGGCCCGCAGCGGGCAACCCCCAAGGAGGTGACCCGATGAACCGGGCCCTGCAGGTCGTCCGCATCCAGACCTTCACCGCGCAGAACAGCCTGACCTGGCCGTGGGTCATCCTGGCGACCGCGTTCGCCATCAACATCGCCCTGTTCTCCGTCATCGGCGACGACATCCCCGGGGGCCCGAAAACCGGCGCGCTGGCCAGCATCTACCTCACGGCCGCCGCGGTCGGCGCGGTCCTGGTGAACCAGGGCCTGCCGTTCATGCTGGGCTTCGGCGTCACCCGGCGCACCTTCTTCACGGCCACCGCGGCGCTCTCCGTCGCGTGGTCGCTCGCCTCCGGCGTGGCGCTCTACCTGCTCGCCCTGGTCGAGCGCGCCACCGACGGCTGGGGCATCCGGATGTCCTTCTTCGACCTGACGTTCCTGGCCCGCGACAACCCCCTACTACAGATCATCGAGTACGCCGTGACGCTGCTCGCCCTGGTGTTCTGCGGGTTCGCGCTGGGCGCCATCGTGCTCCGCTTCGGAGTGACCGGTTTCTGGATCTTCAACGTGACGGCCATCGTGGTCCTCGGCGCGGCGGCCGTCCTGATCACGTGGCAGCGCTGGTGGGGCGCCCTGATCGGCTTCTTCGCCGACCAGCCGACGCCCGTCCTGCTCACCGTGTGGCCGGCCACGATCGCGGCCGTCGCGGCGGCGGGCACCTGGCTGATCATCCGCCGCGTCACCCCGTAACCCGCTGGCGAAACAGTTATGGCGAGAACCGGTCACCAGGTGACCCGTTCTCGCCATAACCCTGTCGGCGATGAACTTTGTGCTGCTCAGGTGGCGGAGGATACGAGATTCGAACTCGTGAGGGTTTTATCCCAACACGCTTTCCAAGCGTGCGCCCTAGGCCTCTAGGCGAATCCTCCGCCGGCAACGATACCGAAGGGTTGGCGGCTCGTGCACTCGGGTACAGTGGTCGGAGCCTCTCGTGCGGCGTACATCTCGTGAACCTCCCCAGGGCCGGAAGGCAGCAAGGATAAGCGGGCTCTGGCGGGTGCACGAGAGGCCCTTTTGTGCCTACCGGCCGTGCTACCCGCGGCGGCGCTCGTTGGCTTCGAGGAACCCACGGACGCCGCGCGCCGCACGTAGCGCCTGCCGGATGTGTTCGTGGGCCGTGGTGAGCACCCGGGTGATCCGGTCCAGGGCGGCCGGCGGCGCGGTAAGCGCGGCGTCCGCCTGGCCGGCCAGCAGCCGTTGGGCGTTGGCGAGGGAGGTCCGCAGGGTACGCAGCTGCACCTCGGCGGGCCGCGTGTTCACGCCGGCGGCCGTGACCCGCGCTACCCGGCCGACGAACCGGCCGCGTACCTCCATCAGCGACACGGCCGTACTCGTGTCGGTGTCGGCCGCGATGACGGCCCGCACCCTGGGGC
>JAEZGP010000106.1 GCA_023437285.1 Actinomycetes bacterium
TGCTCCCGCCGCCGCCCTGGCGCGAATCGGAGTGGCTGGTCAAGCGCGCGGTGGCGGTGCCCGGAGATCCGGTGCCGCGGGCGAGGGTGCCGGCGTTGGCGCAGGTCGACCACGAGGTCGTGCCCGCCGACGCGCTCGTGGTGCTCGGCGACAACGCGAACCGCAGCGACGACTCGCGCCGCTACGGCTACGTGCCCGCCGACCGTCTGGTCGGCACGGTCCTGCGTACGCTGGCCTGACCGCCGTACGCCGGGGCGTAGCCGCAGGTCGGCGGGCGGTGCTGTGGCAGAATGCCGCGATGGCGCCGCAAGCGGCACGTCCGCCCCTCCGCATGATGACCGCCGCGCTCGCCCTCGCGACGCTCGTTGCCGGGTGTTCGGCCGGTGACCCGCCCACGCCACCCGCGCAACCGACCGGGTCGGCGGGGCCGTCGGCGCAACCGCAGGCGTCGCCCTCGCCCGAGGCCACCCCGGACCCGTACGCCGCGGGACTGTCCCGACCGGTGGCCGACAAGCTGTACCCCGACTACGGCAACCCCTCGATCGATGTGCTGCACTACGGCCTGGACCTGGCTTGGGTGCCCACCTCGCGCCGGCTCAGCGGCACCGCCACCATCACGCTGCGCGCCGTCAAGGCGGTACGGGAGATCTCGCTGGACTTCTCCCGCGCGTACACCCTGGATGGGGCCACCGCGGACGGTGAGCGGGTCACCGCGAAGCGCAGCGGCCACAAGCTGGTGCTCGCCAAGGCACTGCCGGCCGAGGCGCGCACGACCCTGGTGGTGCGCTATCAGGGCCGGCCGAGGCCCGTGTCGATGCCCGGCTGGAGTGGCTGGACCGGCGACGGCATGGGCCTGCGCGCCATGGCCAACGGCGAGGCGTGGTCGATCCAGCAGCCCATCGGCGCGTTCACCTGGTATCCCGTCAACGACCATCCCTCCGACGAGGCGCTCTACGACATCGCGGTGACCGTGCCGAAGGGCTGGACGGGCATCGCGACCGGACAGCTGGTGGGGTCGGAGCCGAACGGGTCGCGCACCAGGTGGAAGTGGCGGTCCACCGACCCCGCCGCGAGCTACGCCACCACCCTGGTGGTCGGCCGGTACGAGAAGCTGACCGCCACCGGCCCGGGCGGGGTCCCGGTCACGATGTGGCTGCGGGCCGGCTCCGACAGCGGCACACGGTCGATGGTCAAGCGGCTGCCCGCCGTGCTGCGGTGGCTGGCCGACCGGTTCGGGCCGTACCCCTTCCCGGCCGCCGGGGTCGTCGTGATCGACAGCCGGTCCGCTATGGACACCCAACAGATGATCACCATGGGGAGCCGGTCGAGCGGTGGCGAGACCCTGCTGCTGCACGAGGTGAGCCACGAGTGGTTCGGCAACGCGGTCACCCCGCGTGACTGGACGGGGATCTGGCTCAGCGAGGGCATCGCCACCTGGATCGAGGGCGAGTGGGCCATCGACAAGGGCTGGGCCAGCCGGCAGAGCGTGGTGAGCGGCTGGCGGGCCCAGGACCGTGCCGCGCGGCCCACGGCTGGTCCGCCCGGTCGGCCGCGCGCCGCGCACTTCGGCGCGCGCAACGTATACGCCAGCCCCGCGCTGATGCTGCACGAGATCCGGTCCGAGATCGGCGCGTCGGCGTTCCAGCGGCTGTTGCGCGACTGGGTGCAGACGCAGCGCAACCAGTCGGTGGACCGGGCGACGTTCGTCCGCTTCGTCAACACGCACACCGGTCGCGACCTGAGCGCGTTGATCAATAAATGGCTCGACGCGCCCTCGGCGCCGACCGACTGAGAGACACTCAACTCTTTCGATAGTTGCGACCATCCATGGCGCACGGCGGATGCCGCGTTCTGGCTGGCTGCCGAGCGGTCGGTGGGCCTGGCTGGCCTTAGGTTTCCGAAACATTTCCGGAAGTTGTTGACAGTGTGGCCAACGTGTCTCAATACTCGCCCTTCGACAGGCGCACATGAATCCATGACCTGATGTTGAGCATGAGGAGTCCCGTGAACGGCAGCCTGAGACAACGCAGGAAACTCGCCAGATTCGCCTTGCCCACGGCGGTGTTGTTGCTGGTGGGCGGTGCTGTGACGGTCCAGTCCATCGGCTCGGCGGCCGCCGCCGAGACGACGTTGCGGGCCGCCGCCGCCAAGGCCGGGCTGTTCTTCGGCGTCGCCGCCTCGCCCAACCGGCTCTACCCGATCGTCAGCCAGGAGTTCGGCCAGCTGACCCCCGAGAACGACATGAAGCCGGACCGCATCGCCACGTCCAGCGGCGGGCTGCAGAACACCGGCGGCGCGGACCAGCTGGTGAACTTCGCCCAGAGCAACAACATGCTGGTCCGCGGGCACACCCTGGTGTGGCACTCGCAGGCCGGCGCGCTGCAGGGGGCCAGCCAGTCGACGCTGAACAACTTCATCGGCAACGCCATCAACCGCTGGGGCAGCAAGATCGCGTACTGGGACGTGGTCAACGAGGCGCTGGAGGACAACAACACCGGCCGGCGCCGCAACCAGTGGCCGCACACCATGAACCGGGACGCGAACGGCGACGGTGACTACTTCGACAGCGGCGACACCGACGTCATCCGGGACTCGTTCATCCGGGCCAAGCAGGTCGTGCAGGCCGGCGGGTACAACACCAAGCTGTGCATCAACGACTACGACGTCGAGGGCCTGACCGTCGCCGGTGGCACCCCGAACCGCAAGGCCAACGCGCTCTACGACATCGTGCGCAACTACCGGCAGTACATCGACTGTGTCGGGTTCCAGGCGCACTTCAACGACAACCCGAACAGCATCATCACTGCCGACCTGCAGGCCAACATCCAGCGCTTCGCCGACCTCGGCGTCGAGGTGCACATCAGCGAGCTGGACATCGATGACGACCTGAGCAACAACGACATCGGTACGGGCCAGGCGGAGAACTACCGCAAGGTCGTGCGGGCCTGCCTCAACGTCGCCAAGTGCACCGGCATCACCGTCTGGGGCATCTCCGACAGCGAGTCGTGGCGCTCCTCCGAGCGGGGCCTGCTGTTCACCGGCGGCAACGGCAGCTACCAGAAGAAGGCCGCCTACAACGCGGTCCTCGACGAGCTGAACAAGGGCCGCAACGTCACGACCTCCCAGGCGCCGACGTCCCGGCCGCCGGTGTCGTCGTCCGCCCCGCCCACGTCGTCCGCGCCGACCTCGGTCCCGCCGACGTCGGTCCCGCCGACCTCGACTGTGCCGACGTCCGTTCCGCCGTCGTCGTCGAACCCGGGCAGCGGCTGCTCGGCGACGGTCGCGGTGAACGCCTGGACCGGCGGCTTCACCGTCTCGGTGCGGGTCACCGCCGGCTCCGCCGCGATCAGCCGGTGGAGCGTGGCGATGACCATGCCGTCCGGGACCACGGTCACCAACGCGTGGAACGCCAACCGGTCCGCGAACACCGGGACGATCCAGTTCAGCAACGTCAGTTACAACGGCCAGGTGAACGCCGGCCAGACCACGGAGTTCGGTTTCCAGGGCACGGGGACGGCCACCGGCCTCAACCCGGTCTGCACCGCCTCCTGATCGCAGCCGGTGTCCGGGACGGGCGCGCCGCCCGTCCCGGACACCGGCGCCACCATGCCGGCCGTAGCGCCGGCGGACCAATCCCGACTGCGGCCCTCCGGCCGATGCGCCCATCCCGGCCCTGCGGCGCCGACGCCCCCGCCGGAACCGCTCACCGGATGATGACTATGGCGGCCGTCAAATCCAGCCCGATTCGCGGGCGATTCGTATTGCCTCGATGCGCGTGCGCGCGCCGGCCTTGGCGAGCACCCGGGAAAGGCAGTTCCTGACGGTACCCGCGCTTAGGTGAAGCGTATTCGCGATTTCTTTCGTCGGCATGCCGTCGACGGCCAATAGCAGAATCTCGCGTTCGCGCTCCGTCAATGGACTGGTTTCGGCTGTCAAAGCCGCGACAGCGACGCTCGTGGCGAGCACCGTGTCACCTCGCGCCATTTGGCGAATAGCTTCCGCCAGGGCTCCTGGTGTGATATCGGTCCCTAGTAGGCCCACGCGAGGCACCAGTTTGGCTAGGGCCAGTCCGGCGACCGGGTTGACGCGCCGGTCGATGATGACCAGCACGCCCGCGTGCGGCAGCGTGTCGCAGAGCCACTGGCAGAGAGTTTGTATATCAACGGAACCGGGTAGCCCGGCATCGATAAGGATAACGTCCGGACGGGTGCGACGGGCGTCGCTCATAACGTCATCGGCGGTGAGGGTGAGGGCGACTACGTCGATGTCCTTTTCTGGCGTCAGCGCCGCCGCCAGAGCCTCGCAGAACAAGCGCCAGGTGTGTCCCAGTAGGACGCTAACCATCGTTCTCCCTATCCGAGAGGTGCCGTTCGCGACCAAGAACTTCCGCAGGCACAAAAGATCGCAATGATATCAAAATCACGGTGCAGAGAGTGTCGCTGGGATATGAACAATTCGTATCCGCTGATGCGCCAGACCTTTCGCCGTATCGGAGGACGGACCCCGCATGATTCGCGTACTGCTGGTGGCCGATGAGGCGCTGTTTCGCAGCGCTCTCGCCGCAACGTTGGCCAACGAGGACGACCTTGACGTGGTAGGTGAGTTCGACAGCGCCCGCGATCTGGGCCGTACGCCGGCTGACGTGGCGATCGTCGACGGCGATGTACCCGGCCGGAGCGGCGTCGTAACACCTGGCCCGGGCGGGCGGATCCGCGTGCGGTCGGTGCTGGTGCTCACCACCGACCACGCCCCGTCCGCGCGGCGGTTCACCGGGGTCGGCGGGGTGACCGGGCTCGTCGCGAAGGACCGGGGGATGGGTGAGCTGGTCGACGCGGTGCGCCGGGTCGCCGCGGGCGAGCCGGTGTTCGGCCTGGCGCCGTCGTCGGCGGCCGCCCGCACGCCGGACAGCCCGCTCACCGAGCGGGAGACCGACGTACTGCGGCTCGCGGCCGACGGACTTCCCTCGGCCCGCATCGCCGACGACCTGGGGCTCACTGTCGGTACGGTGCGCAACTACATGTCCGCGATCGTGCGTAAGACCGGTTCGCGCAACCGGCTGGAGGCCGTCCGCGCGGCCAGCACCGCCGGTTGGTTGTAGAGGGGACGCAACGGATGCGGGGAACCTACTCCGCGGGAGTGGTCTGGCCCGCGCCGCGACCGGCGGCGGAGCGCGTGCTGGTGTGCTTCACGTACTGCGGCGGCGGGCCGGCGGCGTACCGGCAGTGGCGCGATGCCCTGCCCGCCACCATGGACCTGGCGCTGGTGTGCCTGCCCGGTCGCGAGCGACGGATGACCGAGCCCCCCGCGCAGCGGTGGGACGACCTGATGCGCGAGGCGCTCGCGGCGGTACGGTCGGCTGCCGCCCGGCCGTACGTCCTGTTCGGACACAGCATGGGTGCCTGGGTGGCCTACGAAACCGCGGTCGGGCTGGCCGCCACGGGACGCGGCCCCGAGGCGCTGATCGTGTCGGCCGCGAACGCGCCCAGCCGCGCCGCCGAGGAGCGACGCAAGCCACCGACCTCGCGGGCCACCGATGACGAGTTGCTCGGCTGGCTGTCGCGGGTGGGTCAGTTGTCGCCGGACGTACTGGCCGACGACGGCCTGCGCCAGCTCGCCCTCGACCTGTTCCGGGCGGACAAGCGGGCCGTCGAGTCGTACGAGTTCCGGCCCGGGCGGAAGGTGACCTGCCCGATGCTCCGGCTGGCGGGCGAGCGCGACGGGGACGTCGACCCGGCCGACGGCGGGTGGTCGGCGCTGGCCGCCGGGTCGTACCGGTCGCACGTGCTGCCCGGCGGGCACTTCTATACCGATCAGGTCTGGGACAGGCTTCCGTACTATATGGATGTTTAGCGGACATCTGGAGGCGAGCGCTTTCCCCACCGTCGCGCACCTTCAAACCTCTCATTTGTCATCACTGGCCGTGCGTTCATCACCACCGCTTGGTGACAGCGGGCACTTGTTGACCTCCGGCGGGAAATAGCAAGCTGTCTATCAGTCGAACGGCCATAACCAGACGTCGTTCAGTCTGAAAGGGGCATGCGTGGTGCAGAACCGTAGTGCAGAAGGGGTCGCAAGCATGCGGCTCGTCGGCCCACGAGCACGCGGCACGAGCACCGCCACCCCGGTGACGACCGCCGGCGGGACGCGCCCGGGCGACCCCCGGACG
>JAEZGP010000264.1 GCA_023437285.1 Actinomycetes bacterium
CGGCACCCTGATCCGTGACCTGACCGACCACACCGACTGGGTGAGGTCGGTGGTGTTCTCCCCGGACGGCACCCACCTCGCCTCTGGTGGCGGTGATGGGGTGGTGCGGGTGTGGGACGCGCACACCGGTGCTCTGGTACGTGACCTGACCGGCCACACCGACTGGGTGAGGTCGGTGGTGTTCTCCCCGGACGGCACCCACCTGGCCACCGGTGGCGATGATGGGGTGGTGCGGGTGTGGGACGCGCACACCGGCGGGCAACTGTTCGTCACGATTGCACTTGCCGATGGTGGGTGGGCGGCCTTCGGCGACAACCTCCGCTACAAACTCGAGGGAACACCGAACGGCGAATTCTGGTACGTCATCAACATGTGCCGGTTCGAGCCGGGTGAACTCGACGCTTACGCAGGCGGACCGGAGAGGCTTCCTCTCGAGTACCGCTTTGGTGCGCGTCCGTAGGAGACGGCCAGCACGGGGACGGCGTAGAACGCCTCGGCGTACGCTTCGTTCGTATATGTGACCGTGGAATTGGGCGACTGGCAGACGTCAGGCGGCGGAGGCGGCCAGGGCGCTGGCGAACAGCGACGTGACCGTACGGGTCATGGCCGCCCGGGCGGCCTCCGCGTCGAGGCCCAGGCCGTCGACGAACATGGACCAGGCGGGGAACATGGACGCGGCGACCACGGCGTGCGTGAGCTCCGCGCGTGACTCGCCGGCCATCTCCAACTCGGCCGCGAAGAGCTGCTCGACCTCGGCGACGACGCGGGCGATGTGCTTGCGGCGGTTACGTTGCAACTGCGGGGACACTGGCTCGCGCATTGCGGCGGCCCGCGCCGCCGGGGCGATCGCCTGTGACAACCGGGCCCGCTGCCGGCAGTACGCGTCGATGCGCCGGTGCAGCGGCAGGGTCGGGTCGACCGGCGTCCACATCGCGAGCTGGTCGGCGAGGATCCGTTCGCCGCTGGCCTTGAACAGGGTCTCCATGTCCTTGTAGTTGGTCCACAGGGTGCGCAGCGAGATGCCCGCCCGCTCGGCGATGCGCTCGCCGGACGGGGACAGGTCACCTTCGTTGATCAGCGCCACGTGCGCGTTGACGATCGCCGCGCGGGTACGCTCCGCGCGCGCCGTACGGCCGTCGGTCCGAGTCTCGGCAGGCCGGGTTTCAGCAGCCTGCGTCTCGGCCGTATGGGTTTCGGCAGCCGGGGTCTCGGCGGTCATGGTCGCGCCCCTTCGTAGCGGCGCAGCTCGCGCCGCGCCAACGACCGCCGGTGCACCTCGTCCGGCCCGTCGGCCAAGCGTAGCGAGCGGGCCGCCGCCCACAGCTTCGCCAGGGGAGTGTCCTGGCTGACGCCCGCCCCGCCGTACGCCTGGATGGCCCGGTCGATGACCCACTGCGCCATCTCGGGCGTGACGACCTTGATGGCCTGGATCTCGGTATGCGCGCCCTGGTTGCCGACCGTGTCCATGAGCCAGGCCGTCTTCAGGACGAGCAGCCGCGCTGCCTCGATGCGTACCCGCGACTCGGCGATCCAGTCCTGGATGACGCCCTGCTCGGCGAGCGGCCGGCCGAACGCCACCCGGGACGCCACCCGCCGGCACATCAGTTCCAGGGCGCGCTCGGCCATGCCGATCAGGCGCATGCAGTGGTGGATGCGGCCCGGGCCCAGGCGCGCCTGCGACATAGCGAAGCCGCCGCCCTCCTCGCCGAGCAGGTTGGTCGCCGGCACCCGTACGTCCACGAAGTCGATCTCGGCGTGGCCGCCGTGGTCGCGGTCGTCGAACCCGAACACGGTCATGCTCCGCCGGATGACGACGCCGGGGGTGTCGCGCGGCACGAGGATCTGGCTCTGCTGGCGGTGCCGGGGCGCGGACGGGTCGGTCTTGCCCATCACGATGAGGATCTCGCAGGCCGGGTTCATCGCCCCGGACGTGAACCACTTGCGACCGTTAATGACGTACGAGTCGCCGTCGCGCACGATCCGGGTAGCGATGTTCGTCGCGTCCGACGACGCCACGTCCGGCTCGGTCATCGCGAACGCCGAGCGGATCTCGCCGGCTAGCAGCGGCTTCAGCCACCGTTCGCGCTGCTCGGGCGTGCCGAACAGGGCCAGCAGTTCCATGTTGCCGGTGTCCGGGGCGGCGCAGTTGAGCGCGGCCGGCCCCAGCACCGGGCTGTGCCCGGTGATCTCCGCGAGCGGCGCGTACCGCAGGTTGCTCAGCCCCGCCCCGTACTCGCCGGGGAGGAAGAGGTTCCACAGGCCGGCGGCGCGCGCCGCGGCCTGCAACTCCCGCAGGACGGGCGGGTACGACCACGAGTCGGGAGCCTGGCGGACCTGCTCCTCGGCGACCGCCTCGGCGGGCCGCACATGGGAGTCCATGAAGGCGAGCAGCCGGGCCCGGTAGTCCTCGGTCACCTCGTCGAACGCGAATTCCATCAGTCACCCTCCAGGATCTCGCGGCCCCGCGTGATCAGCGGCACCACGCGGGCACCGATCGTGTCGAACCCCTCGCCGACGGTCAGCCCCCGCGTGTACCGGTAGTGCACGCCCTCGAGGATCGCGGCCAGCTTGAACGCCGCGAACGCCCGGTACCAGCGCAGGTTGCCCACGTCGTGGCCGGACCGCTCGGCGTAGTGGGCCACCATGGTCGCCACGTCCGGGTAGCCGGGGGCGTCGGCTGGCGCCCGGTCCGGGCCGCCGTCGGGCGCCGGCGCCGGGTGGGTGGCGTAGGTCAGCATGAGCGCCACGTCCGCGAGCGGGTCGCCGAGCGTGGACATCTCCCAGTCGAGTACGGCCGCGATCCGCTCGCCCGCGAAGATGACATTGTCGACCCGGAAGTCGCCGTGCACGACGGCCGCCGCCGACGTGGCCGGCACCGTCCGCGCGAGCCGGTCGGCCAGCTCGTCCGCGCCGGGCAGGTCACGGCTGCGCGAGGCGGCCAGCTGCCGGGTCCACGTGCGCACCTGCCGCTCGTTGTAGCCGTCCGGCCGGCCGAAGCCGGCCAGGCCGATCTCGGCCGGGTCGATCCGGTGCAGGTCCGCGAGGGTTCGCACAATCTCGAGTACGCGCGAGAGCACCCCGTCCGGGCCGAGCCGGGCAAGCGCGTCGGTACTGCGCAGCACCTCCCCGTCGACGTACCCCATGAGGTAGAACGGCGCGCCCAGCACCTCCGGGTCGGCGCACAGGTGGACCATCGGCGGCACGGGGAAGCCGGTCGGCCCGAGCGCGCCCATCACCCGGTACTCCCGGCTCATGTCGTGCGCGGTGGCGAGCACGTGCCCC
>JAEZGP010000277.1 GCA_023437285.1 Actinomycetes bacterium
GCGCAGCTGCTCGACCGGGCCGCGGCCCTGGCCGGCGACGCGTTCACCCCCGAGGACCGTCTCGTGCTCGCCAACGCGCTGCTCCAGCTCGGCCGCGCCAAAGAGGCCCTCATCGACGCCGAAAAGATCATTGCGGACGGCGGCGGCCAGGCGGTGAAGGCCCGGGCCCTGCTCGCGGCCGGTGTCGCGCACCGCGCGCTGGGCGAGCCGGAGCGCGCCGACGACGCGTGGCACGCCGCGCTGGCGGTCGCGACGGCCGCCGACGTGGCCGACGTCCGCGCCGAGGTGCTGCGCCGCACCGGAATGATCGAGTACCTGCGGGGCCGGCTCGGCGACGCGGCCTCCCTCTTCTCGCGCGCGCTGGAGATCTCCGAAGCCGCGGGCGACCGCACCGGTCAGGCGTGGTCGTTGCAGTACCTGGCCTGGGTGACCACCACCCGCGGCGACTTCGACGAGGCCGAGGCGGCGATCAACCGGGCCACCCGCATCTTCGCCGAACTGGGCGACGTCACCGGCCGGGCCTGGGTACGCGGCACGGCCGCGTTCGCCCGGCTGCTCTCCGGCCGGCTCACCGAGGCGCGCCGGCTGGCCCACGCGTTCCTGCCGTTCGGCGACCGGGTCGGCGACGACTGGGCCGTCGGCACGCTGCGCGCCGTCGGCGCGTTCGCCGCCGCCGAACTAGGCGACCTGAGTACGGCCGACGCGGAGGCGCGGCGCGCGTACGGGGACTTCTCCGAGGCCGGCGACGAGTGGGGCATGGGCTTCGCCCTGGTCGTACGGGGTGTCGTCGCGCGCGGGCTGAACGAGCCGGGGCACGCCCACGACCTGCTCACCGACGCTCTGCGCCACGGCGAACGCACTGGTCACCCGCTGCTCATCGGCATGGCCCGTACCATCCGGGGGTTCGTGAGCCTGTCCGCCGGGGACGCGGCAGACGCCGAGGCCGACGCCCGCGCGACGCTGGCCGTCATTGACTCCCACGACGTCGACCAGGCCGCCACGGTCGGGCCGCGCGTGCTGCACGGCGCGGCGCGGCTGGCCGTCGGCGACGTCGCCGGCGCGCTGGACCTGCTGGAGCCGATCGTCTCCGAGGTGGACTCCTTCGCCACCCGACCCGCGCTCATCTTCTCGCGGCGCCAGGTGCTGTCCACGTACGCCGAGGCGCTGCTCGCCGACGGCCGCCCCGCCGAGGCCGTCACCCAGGCGCGCCGGGCCGTGGACCTGCCCGCCGAGGACGTGCGCAGCCGGGTACTCGCGCTGCGCGTACTCGCCAAGGCCCTGGCCGCGACCGGCGCGGCGGACGAGGCGGAGGTCGTGGCCCGTCAGGCGGTCGCCGAGGCGTACGCGACGCCGCAGGCGAGCGAGCGCCGGGCGGCCGACGCGGTGCTCGCCGCCCTGTCGTCGTCCGCCGTGGCGTAACGTCTTGGTCTGTGAGCGCCCCCCCGCCCGCGGCACACCCCCTGATCCCCGGCCTGACCGGGTTTCGCGTCGTGGCCCGGGGCGGGTACGCGACGGTGTACCGGGCCGTGCAGGAGTCCATCGGCCGTGAGGTCGCGGTCAAAGTGGAGCACCGCACGCTGGAGAACGACCGCGACCAGCGCCGCTTCCTGCGCGAGGCTAAGGCGGCCGGGCAGATGTCGTCGCATCCGCACGTCGTCGACCTGTTCGACGCAGGCGTGACCCACGACCTGCATCCGTTCCTGATCATGGAGCTGTGCGACGGCACGTACGCCGACCGGCTGAAGCAGGGGCCGCTGACCCACCACGAGGCGCGCGACGTCGGCGCGAAGATCGCCGACGCGCTCGCCGACGCGCACAGTCTCGGCATGGTGCACCGCGACGTGAAGCCCGCGAACATCCTCGTCACCCGCTTCGGTGAGCCGGCCCTGGCCGACTTCGGGCTCGCGGTGCTGACCGAGACCCGCGACACGTCGATCACGTTGGAGCTGACGCCCGCGTACGCGGCCCCGGAGCTGTTCCACCACGCGCGTCCCGTGCCGGCCTCCGACGTCTACGCGCTGTGCTCCACGCTCTACGCGCTCCTGTCGGGTCGCCCTCCGCGCTGGCGGGAGGGCCACAATCCGACCCTGCTGTCGGTCATCGACCTGTTCGCCGAGCCGGTCCCCGACCTGCCGGGCGTACCGGCCGAGCTGACCGCCGCGCTGCGCCAGGGGCTGACCAACGACCCGGCCGCCCGGCCCACCGCCGAGCAGTTGCGCGACACCCTCGGCGGCTTCCAGCGCGACCCCGACCCGACGTCGGCGCTCAAGCCGCTGCGGGTGATCCCGCCGCTCGGCGAGCGTCGGGACACATCGGACGAACCCACGGTCGCGCACCCCACGTTCGACGCCCCGCCGCCCTGGCTCAACGACTGACCGCCGGGCCGGCGCGAGCGGCGCCGAATCGGTAGCATCCGTCGAATGGCGGACGAGGTACGGGCGAATCCGGAGGAACTCGCGAAGCTCGCGGGCACCACACTGGACACATCGATCGCCCTCGGTGACGGCTGGACCGACGCGCGCGTCGACCTCGCCGTACCCGTGGCGGCGTACGGCAACCTGACCGCCAGCGCCGGCGCGGCGACGGCGCACACCGGGGCCGTCGAGGACGCCGACACCGCGGTCGGTCGCCTCGTCGCCGTGTTCGAGGGCGACGTCGACCGGCTCTACCGGTGCGCCTTCACCTACCAGCAGGCCGACCAGGAAGCGGAGCGGAAGCTGCGCGAAGCCGAGCAGCGGCATCCGGGCAGGGAGCACGAGCGTCGATGGTAATCCCGGACACCGAAACCTTTCCGCAGGTCAGCGTGCGCAACCTGTGGGACATCAAGGCCGATCCCGGCGCCCTCACGGCCGCGGCCCTGGCGTGGCGGGCGTACGCGAGAAAGGCGCGCGCCGCCCAGCAGGACGTCGACGAGCAGGCGGCCGGCCTCACCGGCAACGCGTGGCAGGGCGCGGCGGCCGACACCTACCACGCGCACCGGGCCAAGCTCGGTACGGGCGTGACCACGACCGCGACCACGGCCGACGCGGTCGCCGGCGCGATGGACACGATCGCGGGCTGGCTGCGGGCCGCCCAGAGCATGCTCGACCGGCTGCTCGCCGAGGCCCGGGGCAAGGTGCCGCTGAGCGTCCACGGTGACACGGTCACCTTCCGGCCGACCACGCTGGAGCAGCACAAGGCGATCCAGCCGGCGATCAACGAGGCCAACGACGCCCGCGAGTACTACAACGCCGAGGTGCTGCGCTGCGTCGGCGAGCTGAAGGCGGCACACGCGGCGCTGCCGGCCGTCTCGCGCGCCTGGGACACGGTCTCGCGCGGCACGACCGACCCGTGGAAGCTGCCGCCGGAGGCGACCAACGGCGTCACCGTGATCCGCACCGGCAACGACGTCGTCATCAACACCGGCGTCGGCGACGACAAGGTCACCATCGCGATCGACCCGACCACCGGCGAGCAGTTGGTCACCGTCAACGGGCAGACCTTCCGGTACCCGGCCAACGCGCACATCATCATGCGTACCGGCGAGGGCAACGACGAGATCACCGTACCGGCCGGCACCAGAGTGGACCTGACGCTGCTCGGCGGCGAGGGCGACGACCGGATCCGGTCCGGCGCCGGCAACGACATCGTGCTCGGCGGTGACGGCGCCGACCGGCTGGAATCCGGCGCCGGGGACGACCGGGTCAGCGGCGGCGCCGACCGCGACTACCTCGACGGCTACCGGGGCGATGACCGGCTCTCCGGCGGCCTCGGCGACGACACCGTGTACGGGCTTTCCGGCAACGACCGCGTCACCGGCGGCGAGGGCCGCGACTACCTCGAAGGCGGTACGGGCGACGACCTGCTCCTCGGCGGCGCCGACAACGACATGATCTCCGGCGGCCGGGACAACGACACCATCCTCGCCGGCGGCGGCGCCGACCGCGTCTACACCGGACACGGCGTCGACCGGGTCGACGGCGGCACCGGCACGTCGACGGCGGCCGACAAGCCGGACGGCGACGTCGTCTACCGCCAGGCCGAGGACCGCGTCGACAACGCCGAACGCACCGTCACCATCGAGATCAAGGACCTCGGCAAGGCCATCACGATCGAGGGCTCCGACGAGTTCAAGGAACGGGTGCAGGCCGACCTCGACATGCTCATGGCCTCCCCCCGGGGACAAATGATGCTGGAGGCCTTCGACCGGGCCCACGAGAACACCAAGGCCCCGGCGGCGGACTGGCCGATCCTCGGCAACATCGCCTACCAGGGCGATACGTTCACGATCCGCGAGACCACCGACGCCAACGGGTACGCCCACCGCAACGACACGACCTTCATCAAGACCTGGTCGCAACACCCGAGCATCGAGTACAACCCGGGCTTCGACACCATCTACGACGGGCCGCCGGTCGTGGTGCTCTTCCACGAGATGGCGCACGTCTACGACTACGAGACCACCGGCCTGGACAAGCGGATCTACACTGGTTCGGACAACCCGAACACGAGCAACTACGAGCGCAACGCGGCCGGCCTGCCGATCGACCACGACGGCGACCCGAAGACCCCGGCCATCATCGACCCCGACCAGCCGATCGACTACACGGAGAACGGCCTGCGCGACGAGTTGGGCGCGCCCCCGAGGCCGAGGTACTGACATGGCGCGTACCCGGTTTCGGCGCTGGGCGGCCGGCGTCCTCGGCGTCCTGGCCGCCGTGTCCGGCTGCGACCGCGCCACCGACCCGCCCGCGCCGACCCTGGACGTCACCCTGACCGTGCAGGCCACGCCGGAGGCCGGCGCGCTGGTCATCGAGTACACGCTGGTCAACCGGGAACAGAAGGCGATCGTCGCGTTCGCCGGGGTGCCGAGGTCCGAGACCCACGAGCCCGGCAACGTCGACCTGGACGCGGTCTACGTGACCGCGCGCGACGACGACACGGTCGAGATCGCCAAGCGGGTGTTCGGGCTGCCGAAGGACCTGAACCCGGCGGTCCGCTTCGTCGTGGAGGGCACGGTCGTGCCGGCCGGGGCGAGCTTCGGCGAGACGATCCGCGTGCCCCTGCCGCTGGCCGCGCGGCGCCCGTACGTCAGCGACGCCACCCTCCCGTCGCAGGTCAAGCAGGCCGTGTTCTGCGTGGGCGTGGCGACCGAGGGCACGGTCACGCCGGAGCCGCAGTCAGCGACACTCTTCACGCACAGCGACCCGGTCGCGGCGGCCCAGCAGCTGATCTGCAGCGACCCCTTCCCCGTGACCCAATAGGCAGCGCTGGTCGGCGCTCCCGTGCGGGCGCCGCTCCCGTGCGCTCGCCGCACCAGGCCCGGGCGCCGCTCCCAAGGGCAATGCCGCTCCCAAGGGCAATTACGTACGGAATTACGAGCCGAATTCCGTACGCAAGGACAATCTGCGAGCGGGTTGGGGAGCAGGTGCGAGGTGCGAGCCGGTGGGAGGAGGGGTTAGACGCGGGCGCGGCGGGCCAGGCGCTCCGGGTCGAGGATGATGACGCTCTTGCCGTCGAGGCGCAGCCAGCCGCGGGAGGCGAAGTCGGCCAGGGCCTTGTTCACCGTCTCGCGGGAGGCGCCGACGAGCTGGGCGAGCTCCTCCTGGGTGA
>JAEZGP010000280.1 GCA_023437285.1 Actinomycetes bacterium
CCCGCGCCGCGGGGGTGACGGTGGCGGCCAGCGTGGGCGCCTGGGCGAGCAGGCCGGGCACCTCGTCGCGGACCAGCGCGGCCGTGCCCTCGAACTGGCCGACGGCGGTTTCCAGGTGTACGCGCGGGCAGTCGGTGAGCACGTCCTTCGCGGTGGCCAGCGCGTCGGGCACCTGGCGCAGGCGCGCGGCCAGGCTGGTCAGCCGCTCGTCGGCGGGGGCGAAGGGGCGGGCTAGCAGGGCGTACAGCAGGCCGCCGGGGTTGTGCGCGGCCGGATCCCACTCGTGGTCGCGCACCTCGGTGAGGTCGTAGAGGGTGCGGTCGACCAGATTGGTCAATTGCGCGTGGTCGACCTGCTCGGCCAGGTCGAGCGCGTCGACGTCGAGGGAGCTGAGCGCGTCGGCCGCGTCGCGGAGCACGCCGACGCGTGCGGCGACCCCCTCGGCGCTCCAGTCGGGCAGCTCGCCGTCGGCCCGGTGGTCGCCGGCCCGGCGGGCCAGCGTGGGGTCATCGGCCAGGATCTCGTCCACGATGCGGGTGGCCAGGACGGGGAACTCGGGGACCATGACCGCAACCTACCCCGCCCGACCGACCAATCGCGTCTATGCAGGTCGATGACGGTTTACGCAATGCCTCCTGAGTGCTAACGTGTCTGGGAGCGCTTCCATGGGAACGCTCCCATATCGTGATCAGCGCGTACGCCATCCGCACCACCGCACAGCCACAGACCATCCTCCGAGGGGTCGGGGGGTTCGCCCGAGCGCCGCGGGCGGGCCCCCCGAGTGGCTTTTCCGGGGTCTTGCGACCGTCGCACGAAGTGGTGTCGGCGTGACGAACGGTTAACCACCCCGTCACGAACAAACGGTACGTTGCTGAGGTGGTCACGATGCGCGACACCGCAGCCCTCCATGGCAGCCTGGCGCACCTCGTCGAGGACACCGAGGACCTGCCCATGCTCGCGCCGGTCAACCGCCGGCTGAGCTGGGACCGCATCCACGAGCTGAGCCAGGCCCCCCGGCATCAGGCCAAGTTCGACCCCGACCACCGCCTCATCACCCGCGTCCGCCGCACCGCCGCGGTGCAGCGCGGCACCCGGATGAAAAAGATCTTCACGGCGGCGCAGCTCCCCGGCTATCTGGCCGGGCGGCTCATCTCCGGCTTCTGCTACCGCTCGGCCGACCTCGCCGACCTGCACACGGCCGCCGACCTGACCGTGCTCACCGGTACCCAGCCGGCCCCCGGCACCACCGCCGACCTGATCTTCGTGCTGCGCTGGCGCGCCACCGACCCGATCGACTACCACATCCCGTTCACGACGCCCGTCGACGACCTCGCGGTGTACGCGGGCCTCGCCGGCATCCCGCCGCACGAGCGCGTCGGCCCGCCCGTCCTCGGCACCGGCTTCGCCCCCAGCCGCCAGCACCTCGTTCCCGAGTTCGTCACCGCCGACTTCGCCGACCTGCCGCTGCCCGCGAACGCCACGATCGTCGCGCACACCGCCGACGGCGGCGAGGTGCCCCTCTACTCCTACCTTCCCGAGCAGCGCGCCTGGCTGCGCCTGTTCGGCCCGCAGCGGCGCGGCCTGCTCGCCGGCATCCCCGGCCTCCAACTCGACCAGGAGTACGTCGCGACGAGCCCCGACGCCGCACCTCCCACGACCCGTCTGATCGGCCACTACCGGGGCGAGCTGTACGACGCCGTGGCCGACCCGCCGCACGAGTTCCGCGTGCTGTCGCGCGGCCGGGCCAACCACTTCCTCATGGAGACCCTCGCCCGCCGCACGTGCCGGACCATCTGGCGGGGCGTCGCCTGTACGGTCATCCGCGCCGAGGGCGACTTTCTGCGCGTGCGCCTGTGCCGCCCCGACGCCCAGTCGATCGTCACCCTCGGCGCGCAATGCGTCGACCGGGGCGTCTACGAGGCGTGGGCCCCGCTCGCGGAGTGCCGCGACCTCCGCGAGACCGAAACCCGCTACGTCCTCTAGCGTCCCGTGGCGCGACGGGGGTCAGGCCGCCAGCCGCTCCAGCTCCTCGTCCACGATCTTGGGGTCCAGCTTCTTGAAGACCGGCTTCGGGGCCTCCAGCGAGCGACCCGCCGGCAGTTCGGCCGGCTCCCAGCGCGCGCCGACCTGGTAGTCACCCGTGATGATCGGGTACGCCGGGCCGCCGTCGAGGTCCTCTACCTCGCGGATCTCCGGCATCGGCGCGTGCACCCCGGTGCCGCCGAGCAGCTCGTGGATCTTCTGGGCGGCGTGCGGCAGGAACGGGGTGAGCACCGTGTTGAGGTCGCTGACCGCCTGCAGCGCCACGTACAGGATCGTGGCGAGCCGGTCCCGGCGCTCCGGCTCCTTGATCTTCCAGGGCGCCTGGTCGGAGAGGTACTTGTTGGCCTCCCCGACGACCCGCATGGCCTCCGCGATCGCCGCCTTCTGCCGGTGCGACTGGATGAGTGAGCCGACCGTGTCGAAGGCGCCGCGCACCGACTCTAGCAACGCCGAGTCCTCGGCGGTCAGCTCCGCCGGCGTGGGGATCGCGCCGAAGTTCTTCGCCGCCATCGAGATCGACCGGTTGACCAGGTTGCCCCAGCCGGCAACCAGCTCGTCGTTGTTGCGGCGGACAAACTCCGACCAGGTGAAGTCCGTGTCGGTGGTCTCCGGCCCGGCGACCGCGATGAAGTACCGCAGCGCGTCGGCGTCGTAGCGGGACAGGAAGTCGCGCACGTAGATCACGACCCGCCGCGACGACGAGAACTTGCGGCCCTCCATCGTCAGGAACTCGCTCGACACCACCTCCGTGGGCAGCGCCAGCTTGCCCAGCGGCCCGGGCGCCCCGCCCTTGGCGCCCTCGCCGTTGTAGGCCAGCAGCTCGGCGGGCCAGATCTGCGAGTGGAAGGTGATGTTGTCCTTGCCCATGAAGTAGTACGACGCCGCGTTGGCGTCGGCCGCCCACCAGCGCTTCCACGCGTCCGGGTCGCCGGTGCGGCGGGCCCACTCGATCGACGACGACAGGTAGCCGATGACCGCGTCGAACCACACGTACAGCCGCTTGTTGGGGTTGTCCTCCCAGCCCGGCAGCGGCACCGGGATTCCCCAGTCGATGTCGCGGGTCATCGCCCGCGGCCGCACATCCTCCAGGAGGTTCAGCGAAAACCGCAGTACGTTCGGCCGCCAGTCCGTACGCGTCTTGAGCCACTCGCCCAGCGCCTCCGACAGCGCCGGCAGGTCGAGGAAGAAGTGCTCGGTCTCGATGAACTGAGGGGTCTCGCCGTTGATGCGGGACCTCGGATTGATCAGCTCCTCGGGGTCGAGCTGGTTGCCGCAGTTGTCGCACTGGTCGCCGCGCGCGCTGGTGTATCCGCAGATCGGGCACGTGCCCTCGATGTAGCGGTCGGGCAGGGTGCGGCCCGTCGACGGGGAGATCGCGCCATGGGTCGTCTGCTCTATCATGTACCCGTTGCCGTACACCGTACGGAACAGCTCCTGGGCGACCGCGTAGTGGTTGCGCGTCGTGGTCCGGGTGAACAGGTCGTACGAGAGCCCGAGCGCGGCAAGGTCCTCCACGATCACCCGGTTGTACCGGTCGGCCAGCTCGCGCGGCCCGACGCCCTCCTTCTCCGCCTCGACGAGGATCGGCGTGCCGTGCTCATCCGTACCCGAGACCATGAGCACGTCGTGGCCGGCCATGCGCTGGTAGCGGCTGAAGACGTCGGCGGGGACACCGAAGCCCGACACATGACCGATGTGGCGCGGGCCGTTGGCGTAGGGCCAGGCGACCGCGGCGAGGACGTGACTCATGGTTAGCCAGCCTAGTGACCGCGTTTCGAAGATCGCGATGAGGTTTACCGAGCGCGGCGCGGCGCACACCGGCCGAGGTCCCGCCGGTGTCCAATGAGATTCGTGACGCACCAGCCACCGGAGGACGAGACCGGCCGCGGCGCGCCCTGGCCGGCGCCCAGCCCGGATGCCACGTGGTGGCGCGAACGCCCCGCCGGTACGACCGAGGAGGCCGCTCCGCCAGCGCGGGAAACCACCGACGGCCAGGGACGCTCGGCGCAGCCGCCCGGCGCCGGGGAGGAGGCTGGCGGTTCCGGCCTGGTCGGTGAGGGCGAGCCGGGCGGTGAGGGTGGGCCGGTCGGTGAGGGCGGGCCGGCCGGCGCGGAGCCCCCCGTCCGGACGAGCGGCGAACGCACCGACCTCGCCGTCGAGCCGGACGCCGCCGACATGCGGCCTGTGGAGCCCGCCGCCGACGTTCGGGCTGAGGCCCCCCTCGGACAGCTCGAGGAACAGGCCGGCGAGGAGTGGACCGAAGGGCCGCCAGCCGAGGGACCGTTAGCCGAAGAGCCGTTAGCCGAAGAGCCGTTAGCCGGAGAGCCGCCGACCGAGGAGTCGGCCACCGACATGCGGCCCACGCAGCCTGCGGCCGAGGAGCCGACCGTCGACGCGGGGCACAGTGACCCGGCCGCAGATGACCCGGCCGCTGATGACTCAGCCGCCGACGACCCAACCGCCGGTGAGCCGGCCGCCGACGACCCAACCGACGGTGAGCCAACCGCCGGTGAGCCGGCCGCCGGGGTGCGGCCCGAGGAGCCGCCCGAGCCGGTACCGGCGCCCTCCGAGCCGCCGGTCCCCGAGCCGCCCGACCCGCCCGTACCGCCGGAACCGCCGGACGTCGCTCCGCCGCCCCGGCGGGCGTTGGAGTCGCCGGCCGACCCGTGGCG
>JAEZGP010000371.1 GCA_023437285.1 Actinomycetes bacterium
GGATGAGGGCGTGCGGACCGAGCGCGGACCGAGCGCGCGGACCGAGCGTGCGGACCGAGCGCGGGACCGAGCGCGCGACCGCCCGCTGGACCGAGGCGCGCGGGACATGGCCGCCAACCAGGCACGGCCGGGGCAAAGCCGTCCCGCCTGCGGGACGCGGCAACCGACGCTCGGGCTACCCGATGGGGAAGGCGGCGAAGGGGGCCAGGGAGTCGGGGTTGGCCAGCGCGCCGGTCGCGGCGGCCACCTGGACGGGCGTGCCGGTCAGGATGCGCTTGACCGGGACCTCCAGTTTCTTGCCCGATAAGGTACGCGGGACGGCGGGTACCTGATGGATCTCGTCCGGTACGTGGCGCGGCGACAGGGACGCGCGCAGCGCCTGACGGATCTTGGCGCGGAGGTCGTCGTCGAGGGTCACCCCCGACGCTAGGACCACGAACAGCAGCAGGCGGTCGGTCCCGTCGAGGTGTACGACCAGGGAGTCCGCCACGGCGGGCAGTCCTTCGACGACGGCGTAGAACTCGCTCGTGCCGAGGCGTACACCGCCCCGGTTGAGGGTGGCGTCGGAGCGGCCGGTGATCTGGCACGAGCCGCGCGACGTGATGGTGATCCAGTCGCCGTGCCGCCACACGCCGGGGTACACGTCGAAGTACGCCTCGCGGTAGCGGTCCCCGGCGCCGTCGCCCCAGAAGCCGACCGGCATGCTCGGCATCGGCGCCGTGACGACCAGTTCCCCCAGGGCTTCCATCACCGGCTCTCCGGAAGGCGAGAAGGCCTCGACGCGGGAACCCAGGCAGCGGCAGGAGATCTCGCCGGCCCACACGGGAAGCAGCGGTACCCCGCCGACGAAGCCGGTGCACACGTCCGTACCGCCGGACAGCGATTGCAGCTGCGCCGCGGCCGTCACGTCGGAGTACACCCAGTGGAAGCCCTCGACGGGCAGCGGCGCGCCGGTCGACCCGATGCCCCGGACCCGCGACAGGTCCGCTTCCGCGCGCGGCACGATGCCGGCCTTGCGGCAGGCCATGAGGAACGGCGCGGACGTGCCGAAGTAGGTGACCTCGGCGGTCTCGGCCAGCCGCCACAGGGCGCCGAGGTCGGGGAACGCGGGGTCCCCGTCGAACAGGACGATCGCCGCGCCGACGGCGGGGGCGGACGCGAGGTAGTTCCACATCATCCAGCCCGTGGTGGTGAACCAGAAGAACCGGTCGCCGGGCCCGAGGTCGTGGTGCAGCGCGAGCATCTTGAGGTGTTCGAGCAGGATGCCGCCGTGGCCGTGGACGATGGGTTTGGGCAGCCCGGTCGTGCCGGACGAGTAGAGCACGTACAGCGGGTGGTCGAACGGCACCCGCTCGTACGCGAGCGGCTCGTCGGTGGATGCCGCGAGGTCCGCCCAGGCCAGCGCGCCGTCCGGCGACTCACCGTCCACATACGACAGAACAACCGTGTGTACGAGGGACGGCAGCGCGGCGCGGATCTCGGCCAGTTCGGCGAGCCGGTCGATGGTCCTGGCGCCATAGCGGTACCCGTCGACGGCGAACAGGACGGTCGGCTCGATCTGCTGCCAGCGGTCGACGACGCTGCGGGTGCCGAACTCCGGCGCGCAGGACGAGAACGTCGCGCCGAGGCTGGCGGCGGCGAGCATGAGCACGTACGTCTCGGGGATGTTGGGGGCGTAGGCGGCCACCCGGTCGCCGCGGGTGACGCCGAGTCGGCGCAGTCCAGCGCGTACCCGTCGCACTTCCTCCTTGAGCTGCGCGGCGGTGAGGCTGACCGCGGACCTAGATTGGGAGTAGGCGAGAAGGACCGGTTCGTGGTCGGCGAACCCGGGCAGTCGCAGCATGTGCTCGGCGTAGTTGAGGGTGGCGCCGGGAAACCAGCGCGCGTCGGGCAGGGTGCCTTCGACGACGGCGCGGTACGGGGTGGCGGACTCGACGCCGAAGTAGTCCCAGATCGACTGCCAGAAGCCGGTGAGGTCGGTGACGGACCAGTTCCACAGCTCGTGGTAGTCCGACGCGGTCACGCCGCGGGTTTCGCGCACCCAGCGCAGATAGTCGCCGATACGCGAGGTTTGTCCGACATCGGCGGGGGGTTGCCACAGCACGGCCGGCTCGGGGGTGGTCGACGTTGACGCACTCATCGGCTCATTGTGCAAGGTCGCGGGCGGGTGTCCAGCCGTGCCCGGACACGCTACGGTGCTTGGCGTCGTCTTCACTGAGGAGTGTCCATGCGCCACCTCCTGAGCCTCGTACTGTCGATCATCCTGACACCGGTGGTCTTCTTCGGCTCCGGGTACGCGTCGATCAAGTTCGCCGAGTACATGGAATCGGACAAGCTGACACCGGCGCTCCTCGCGGTGGCCGCGATCGTGGTGGTTGGCACCGCCTACGGCGTCCTGATCCTGGCCCGGCTCTCCCCGCTGGGCACCGCCAGCGCCGGCCTGGCCCTGCTCGGCGTGGTGGCCTGGGCGATGGTGGACCCTCGCGGCTACCTCGACGCCACGCCAGACAAGGTATTCGGCCAGACGTGGCTGTTCGAGGCATCGGTCAGCGTGACGACCGCGATTCTCGCGCTGCCGCTGCTGTTCACGATCGCGAGCCCGCGCCGCTGGCGCCGCCACGCCAACCCGGCCGCCGCCGGGCCGGTGTCGGCCGCACCGAGTTACCCGACGCCGGACCCCGCTCCGACGTACAGCCCGAGCTACTCGCCCGCCTACACGCCGCCGTCGACCACATCGTCGTCGACCACCACGCCGTACTCGCCCTACCCGCCCGTGTCGTCCACCTCGTCAAGCGGCCTGGGTGGCGACGACACGAAGGTCGACGACCACGGCGCCGACGACACGCTCGCCAACCCGAAGCCGACGTTCCCGTCGTCGTCGCCGTACGGTTCGCCGCCCGTACCGACCCAGCCGACCTCCCCGGAGGACTGGCCGCGTGCCTGACCGGGACGCTTGGGGCTTGACGAGGTTGGGCAGAGTGACGGCATGGATCTGACCGACACCAGCGCGACGCTGAACGTAGTCTGCGGGCTCGGCATTCTCGTGGGTACGCTCGGCGTGATCCTGCCGTTCGTCCCCGGCATGCTGCTGTGCTGGGCGTCCGTGCTGGTGTGGGCCATCCTCGCCGAGGGCGGCACCGGTAAGTGGATCGTGCTCGCCATCTGCAGCGTGATCGCGCTGCTCGGCTCGATCCTCAAGTGGGTACTGCCGGGCCGCGACCTGAAACGCCGCGGCGTACCGGCGCTGGCCATGTTGGCCGGCGGCGTGCTGGGCATCGTGGGCTTCTTCGTCGTACCGGTCGTCGGGCTCCCGCTGGGCTTCGTCCTCGGCGTGTTCCTCGCCGAACTGGCCCGGCACAAGGTCGCCGGCCCGGCGTGGCAGGCGACGAAGCACGCGCTGCGGGCGACCGGCTTCTCGCTCATCATCGACATCGACGCGTGCCTGCTCATCGGCGCCGTCTACCTCGGCGGCCTGCT
>JAEZGP010000484.1 GCA_023437285.1 Actinomycetes bacterium
GGGCTGATCCGGGCGGTCAGCCGGTCGCGCCAGCGGCCCGTGCGGGCCACGGTGACGCCGCTCGCGCGCAGCCACCGCAGCCGCCAACGCTGCAGGGTGGACCGGGGCATCAACGTCGCCGACAACCGCTCCCACCGGGTGGCCCGCGCAGCGAAGGCCTGCCGGGCGCCCCGCAGCGCCTCGTCCAGGCCGTCGGGCACCAGCGGCCGGCGGGCGTACCGGGCGAACTCCTCCGTGCGGGCCAACCTGGCGACCGCCCGCTCGCCGTCCGTGCCCTGGCCGGTGACGGCGGCGAGCCGGTCCGCCGTGACGCGGGGCGTCTCGGTCGGGTCGACGGGGATGGCGAAGTCCGTCATGGTGTCCAACAGTTCGGCCCAGGCCTGGTGGGCGTCGAGCCGCGCCTGTGCCAACCCCTGGGGATCGGTGGACGACAGCAGGCTGGTCGTCGCGCCCTCGCCGGTGGCGGCGGTACCGACGTCCAGCGTGATCACCTGTTGGTGGCGGGGCCGGCGCCGGCGGCGCAGCAGTTCGCGGCCGATCGCCGGGGCGGCCAGGATGAGCAGGACCGCCAGCACGCCCAGCCCGGTGAGCCAGACCCACAGCGGCGGGCCCTTGTCGCCACCGCCGGCCGCGCCGAGCGCGTCCGGATCCTCCGCGCCGGGGTCGGTGGGCCCAGGGCTGGCGGTGGCCGTGTCCCGGGGCCCGGTGTCCGGGTCGTCCTGGGCGCCGGGGACCACCGGGTCGACGAGGTCGGGGGCGTACTCGGGGTCGACCGAGCCCGGCACGCTGATCGACGGCGTCGGGTCGAATGGCACCCAGCCGATGTTCGGGAAGAACACCTCGGCCCAGGAGTGCAGGTTGAAGTTGGTGAGCGTGTACTGGCCGTCGGCCGTCCGGTTGCCGCGGGTGAAGCCGAAGGCGACTCGGGCCGGGAAGCCTGCGGCGCGCACGAGCCACGTCATGGCGGCCGCGTACTGGACGCAGAAGCCCTGCCGGCCCTCGAGGAAGTCGACCATCGCGTTGCCGCTGTTGCCCTTGGGTACGTTCAGCGAGTACACGAAGCCGTTGTCCGGGCCGAAGTAGTTGTAGAGCGCGCGAACCTTGTCGTACTGGGTGTCCTTGCCCGCGGTGAGGCGCTTGACCAGGGCGTCGATCTCCTGGATCGGCGCGACCTTGGTGAGGGAGAGCTGCTCGTCGTTGAACGACGTGCCAGCCTCGCGCAGCGCGTCGGCCTTGTAGGCGCGCCGCGTGTAGGTGACCGTGTAGGACTTGCGGACCGTGCTGGATTGCCGGGAGGCCACGACGTCGAACCGGGGGTCGAAGCCCCACGTGGCGTCCAGCCCGTCGATGTCGGTGGCCTCGAGGTAGATCGGGGCCAGGCGCATGTCGAAGTCGACGATCTCGATGCGGGCTCGGCCCTGGTGCAGCGTCGTGCCGTCGATGTCGGGCAGCGTGCGGTCGGCGTTGTTCGGCAGCGCGCGGTTGGCCGCCGGCGTGCGGCTGGTGAAGCCGTCGTCGGTGGCCTGGTCGGCCACGCCGAAGCGCAGGTAGTAGGGCGCCGGGTCGCTGTTGGTCACCCGCACCATCGGGTACGACCGGTCGCGTTGCAGTGATCCGGTGAGCATCGCGGACAGGTCCACGGCGCCGCTCGTGCCCGGTCCGGTGCCGGTGCCCTCGCCGCCGGGACCGTTGGGCCGCAGGTGGTCGATGAGCCCGGTGCTGAGGCCGGGCGTGACGACGGGCAGCAGGACGGCGATGACGATGCCGACGATGCCCAGCCGCCGGCCGGCGGCGGCGAGCGGCGACGGTTCCCACACGTCGATGTCGCGACCCTCGCCGCTGAACCGGCGGCCGAACCGGCGCACCCGGTCGACGCTGTCGGTGATGAGCAGCCACAGGAACCCGGCCGCGCCGAACGCGAACTGGATGACCGACACGCTGGTGGTGAGCACCGCGACCGGTACGGAGTAGATGGCCAGCAGGGCGAGGCCGGCAAGGGCCGGGCGGCGCAGCCCGACGGCGCACAGGTCGACGATGATCGCGACGCCGCCGATGCCGAGGGTGACGATCAGCAGCAGCCCGTCCAGGTCGGGTACGGGCACGGCCTCCTGCTGGATGGCCACCCCGGCCTCGCCGAGCAGCTCACCGAAGTGCCGGAACGTCTCCGCGGTCGGGATGACGCCGACGAACTCCGCGCCGGTGGGGAAGTAGAGCGTGAGGACGACCGTGAGCGTGGCCATCATGAGCAGGACCTGGCCCCACAGGGGCACGCGCAGGGTACGGGCGAGCATGGCGGTGCCGACGACGGCGATGACGGCGCCGATTGCGTAGAAGAACCAGCTCCAGGACGCGAAGACGCTGAGCAGGCTCAGCGATCCGAGCATGGTGACCACGCCGCCGATGACGGCCACATGGTGTCGGGTGTTCATCACGCCTCCCCGCTGGCTGCCGTGGTGACCCGGGACACGGTCTCGGCCATGGTGGCCCGCAGCGCGAAGCCCTGGGTACCCCGCCCGGCCTGCGGCCACAGCGCGGCCAGCGACGCGCCGTGGCTGACGCCGATGAGCCGCCAGCCGCTGCGCAACAGCGTGACGGCGGCCGCCTCGTGCGCCGGGTCGGACTCGAAGTCGGGCGGCGGACGCCAGCTCGTCGCGTCGATGAGCAGGCCCAGGCAGGTGGTGCCCGACGAGCGCAGCCCGCCCAGCAGTTCGGCCTCGGTCACGGACAGTTGGCCGAGGACCGCGATGATCATGCCGCCGTCCGAGCGGCGGCGGACCCGGTCGATGAGGGTGCCGACGTCATGCGCCGCCGACGTGGCCGCCTCGGCGAGGCCGTCGAGGATGAGTCCCTCACCGGCCCGCTCGGCGGCATCGACGTCGAGCCCGCCGCCGGTCACGAGCCGCACCTTGTACCCGTTGCGGCGCAGGTGCAGGGCGATGCTGGCCGCCGCCGAGACCGCCCATTCGAAGCTCGCGGTCGGCCCCTCGCCGCGGTGGCCCTGTTTGCGGGTGTCGAGCACGACCGTGGCGCGACTGTCCCAGGGCTGCTCCTCGCGGCGCACCATGAGCTCGCCGACGCGCGCGGTGGAGCGCCAGTGCACCCGGCGCAGGTCGTCGCCGTGGCGGTACTCCCGGGTGGCCACGTCGTCCTCGCCGTGCACGGCGACCGACCGGGCCCGGCTGTCGCCCGTACCGGCGAACTCGCCGACGAGGCGCACCGCGGGCAGGTCGACGGTCTGCGGCACCACGGTCAGCTTGGCCACCGTGGAGAACGCCCGGGTCAGCTCGCACAGGCCGAACGGGTCGGTGACCCGCACGGCCAGCGGGCCGACGTCGAAGCGACCGCGCATCTCGGCGCGGACGGTGTAGGCGACCGTGGACGAGCCCTGCCCGGCGAGGCGCTCCAGGACCAGCCGGGGCCGGCTGCCCAGGGCGTACGGGAGGCGGTCCTCCAGCATCAGCGTGCCGGTCGGCAGGCGGGACAGGTTGGTCAGCCGCAGCATGATCCGCGACGGCGAGCCGACCGGTACCCGGACCGGCTCGATCCAGCGGGTGCACGACAGCCGGAACCGGGTCTGGCCCACGTACAGGGCGGCCAGCAGCGGCAGCGCGCCGAGCAGCACGGCGACCCGCAGCAGGTCCTTCTCGCCGAGGATGACCGCGGACAGGCCGGCCGCCACCGCCGCCGCCAGGAACGACCGGCCGCGGGTGGTCAGACCGCGTAGGGCGGTGCGCACGTCAGCGCCTCCGGCCGTCCGCGTCGTAGCGGTGTTCGCCGGCGGTACGCGGGCTGAGCGCGGGACGCGGGCGTTCGACGGGCAGCGGCAGCCGGTGGATGATGTCGGCCAGGATGGAGTCCGTGGTCCGCCGAGCGAGCTGGGCCTCGGCGGTGGGGATGATGCGGTGCGCGAGCACCGGCACGGCGAGCGACTGCAGGTCGTCGGGCAGCACGTAGTCGCGTCCGTCGAGCGCGGCGACGGCCCGCGAGGTGCGCAGCAACTGCAGCGTCGCGCGGGGGGAGGCGCCCAGCCGCAGGTCGGTCGATTCGCGGGTGGCGGTGACCAGGTCGACGGCGTACTGCTTGACCGACGGCGCGACGTGGATATCACGGGCCGTGGCGATCATGCGGCGGACGGTGACCGCGTCGGTGACGGGCTTGAGGCCGTCGAGCGGGTCGTGGCCGCCGTGGTGGTCCAGCATGGCGAGCTCGGCCTGCTGGTCGGGGTACCCGACGGCGATGCGGGCGGTGAACCGGTCGCGCTGCGCCTCGGGCAGCGGGTAGGTGCCCTCCATCTCGATCGGGTTCTGCGTCGCCACGACCATGAACGGCGTGTGTACGAAGTAGGTGACGCCGTCGACCGTGACCTGACGCTCCTCCATGCACTCCAGCAGGGCGGACTGCGTCTTCGGCGAGGCGCGGTTGATCTCGTCGCCGACCACCAGGTTGGCGAACACCGCGCCGGGCTTGAACTCGAAGTCGTGGGTCTCCTGGTTGTAGACGCTCACGCCGGTCACGTCGCTGGGCAGCAGGTCCGGCGTGAACTGGATGCGGCGCACCGAGCAGTCGATCGAGCGGGCGAGCGCCTTGGCGAGCTTGGTCTTGCCCACCCCCGGCACATCCTCGATCAGCAGGTGTCCCTCGGCGAGCAGCACGGCGAGGGCGAGCCGCACGGTGGCCGTCTTGCCCTCGATGACCTGCTCGATGTTCGCCACGATCGCGTTGGCCTGTCGGCCGAACTCGTCCGGGCTCAACGCCTCGCCGAGTTCGTCCCCCGTGCGTTGCGGAATCGTCACCGGCGTCTCCTCCTCGTCGAACCACGCCACGTGGTTACGACGCACGGGCGCGTAGATCGGTTCGCGGGAAGTGCCGTCGAACGGACGTGCGCCTCCCGCGAAGACCCCCGCATCCTTACAGGTTAACCACGCCTCGTGGGTACCTGCCGATCACGATTGTCTGGTAGCTGCCCGACTAATAACCATATCGACGGCGAAAGCTCTTCACGCCCACGCGGTGGAGCGCCTACCGCGACGCGAGGTACACTGCGGGCATGGCCGGGACATTCCTGCTTCTTATCGAGCCGTGCTGACCAGGCACCACGTCGGCACGGCCACCCCTCCTGCGCGAGGGGCTTTTTTATGCCCAGTTCCGGCCCATGATGGATCCAGACGAGGATAGGAAGCAGACCATGACGCAGGACGCCGAGATTCCCGCCCACCGCTACACGGCGGCACTGGCGAACGAGATCGAGTCGCGCTGGCAGCGACGGTGGGCCGCCGACGGTACGTTCCACGCCCCCAACCCGAGCGGTGACCTGGCCGACCCGGACCACCCCCGGGCGGGGGCGCCGCCGCTGTTCGTGCTGGACATGTTCCCGTACCCGTCCGGCGCCGGCCTGCATGTCGGCCACCCGCTGGGCTACATCGGCACGGACTGCTTCGCCCGCTACCAGCGGATGGCCGGCCACAACGTGCTGCACGCGATGGGCTTCGACGCGTTCGGCCTGCCCGCCGAGCAGCACGCGGTGCAGACCGGCCAGCACCCCCGGGTGACCACCGAGGCCAACATCGAGCGGTACCGCGACCAGCTGCGCATGATCGGCCTGGGCCACGACGAGCGCCGCTCGGTCGCGACGATCGACCTGCCCTACTACCGCTGGACCCAGTGGATCTTCCTGCAGATCTTCAATTCCTGGTACGACCCGGCGGCCGGCCGGGCCCGGCCGATCGCGGAGCTGGAGAGCGAGTTCGCCGAGGGTCGCCGCCCGACGCCCGACGGCCGGGCCTGGGCGCACCTGTCCGATGTGGAGCGCCGGCGGATCATCAACGACTACCGCCTGGCGTACGTGTCGGAGGCGCCGGTGAACTGGTGCCCCGGCCTGGGCACGGTGCTGGCCAACGAGGAGGTCACCGCCGACGGCCGCTCCGAGCGCGGCAACTTCCCGGTCTTCAAGCGCAACCTGAAGCAGTGGATGATGCGCATCACCGCGTACAGCGACCGGCTGCTGGCCGACCTGGACCTGCTGGACTGGCCCGAGCCGATCAAGCTGCAGCAGCGCAACTGGATCGGCCGGTCCACCGGCGCGCACATCGACTTCCCGACCGGCGCCGGCCCCATCCGCGTCTTCACCACCCGGCCCGACACCGTCTTCGGCGCCACGTACATGGTGCTGGCCCCCGAGCACGAGCTGGTCGACCAGCTGATCCCCAACGTCTGGCCGGCGGGCACCAAGGAGGCCTGGACGGGCGGGCACGCCACCCCCGGCGAGGCCGTCGCGGCGTACCGCCGCGCCGCCGCCGCCAAGTCCGACGTGGAGCGGCAGGCCGACGCGAAGGAGAAGACCGGCGTCTTCGTCGGCGCGTACGCCACCAACCCGGTCAACGGCGCCCAGATCCCGGTGTTCATCGCCGACTACGTGCTGGCCGGCTACGGCACCGGCGCGATCATGGCGGTGCCCGGCCAGGACGAGCGCGACTGGGCCTTCGCCGAGGTCTTCGACCTGCCGATCATCCGCACGGTGCAGCCGACCCCCGGGTTCGAGGGCAAGGCGTTCACCGGCGACGGACCCGCGATCAACAGCTCGGCCGACGGGATCAGTCTGGACGGCCTGGGCGTGGCCGAGGCCAAGGCGCGCATCATCGCCTGGCTGGAGGACAACGAGCACGGCACCGGGGCGGTGACCTACCGGCTGCGCGACTGGCTGTTCAGCCGCCAGCGCTACTGGGGCGAGCCGTTCCCCATCGTCTACGACGACTCCGG
>JAEZGP010000545.1 GCA_023437285.1 Actinomycetes bacterium
CGGCAGGCGCGCGCACGCGGCGATCAGGCCGTCGGCAGCCGCCGGGTCCGCGTCGACCTTCGCGCCGAGGCGCAGCGCCAGCATTCGCCGCGCACCGGCCACCGACGGCAGATCAAGCGGTACGGGCACCGCGCCGTCCGTGGCGACCAGTCCCGTGAGGTCGTTGCGGCTCGTGACGAGCACAAGACAGCCCGGGGCACCGGGCAGCAGCGGACGCACCTGCTCGGCTGAGCCGGCGTTGTCGAGAACGATCAGCAGCCGGCGCCCCGACAGGCGGCTGCGCAGCGCGGCGGCCAGCGCGTCCGGGCCCTCGGGAGGCGCGACGCCGAGGGCGGCCAGGAAATCCCGCAGGACGTTGATGACCGGGACCGGGCCGGTGGTGTCGAAGCCGCGCAGGTTGGCGTGCAGCACGCCGTCGGGGAACCGGTCGGCCCGGCGGTGTGCCCAGTGCAGGGCGAGCGAGGTCTTACCGACGCCCGCCGTGCCGCTGATGGTCACCAGGTGGACCCCGGCGGCAAGCAGCCTGTCCAGCGTGGACAGGTCCGCGTCGCGGCCCGCGAAGCCGCGGATCGCGGCGGGCAGCTGCATCGGCCTGCTCGCCGGCCGGTCGAGGCCCGGGTCGCGGGACAGGATGCCCAGGCGCAGTCGCTCCAGGTCCGGCCCGGGGTCAAGGCCGAGCTCGTCGGCCAGCGTGCGCCGGTGCGCCTCGAATGCCGCCAACGCCTCGGGCACCCGCCCGGCCCGGTAGAGCGCGAGCATCAACTGGCCGGTCGGCCGTTCGCGCAGCGGGTGCGCGCCGACCGTCGCGGTCAGCTCGTCGAGCAGTTCGGCGTGGCGGCCGAGCCGCAGCAGCGCGTCCGCGCGGTCATCGGCGGCGGCGAGCCGGGCCTCCGTCAGGCCTTGGCAGACCTGGTCGCGCACCGCGCCGGGAACCACGCCGGCCAGCGGGTCGCCGTGCCACAGGGCGAGCGCCTCGTCGAGCAGCGGCACCTTGAGCAGGTCGTCGCCGGTCCCGTTGGCACTGGCGACCAGGCTGCGGAACCGGTGCGCATCGATCGCCGCCGGGTCGGCGCGTAGCAGGTAGCCGCCGTCCACGGCCTCGACCTCCGCCCGGCCGTGCAACGCGGTCCGCAGGTCGGACGCGCAGACCCGCACGGCGTGCACCGCCGTGCGCGGCGGGTCGAACGGCCACATGAGATCGACGAGCCGCTCAACCGGCAGCGCTCGGTTGACCTCGAGCGCCAACAGCCCGAGCAGGTACCGGCGCTTGCGGGGACCGAGTGGGATCGGCACGTCATCGGCGTAGGCGGCCACCGGACCGAGAACCTTGATCTCCACAGATGGATTGTCAGCCGCCACCGGCGGCCCGGTGGCCCTAGCGTCGGCAGATTGACGACGACCGGTACAGCTCGTCAGAGAACCTTGACCATGTACGCGCTGTTGGGGTCCAGCTTGTAGTCGGCGAACGGCCCGCAGTAGGTGAAGCCGGACTTCTCGTACAGCGCGCGAGCCGGTGCGAAGAACTCGAACGAGCCGGTCTCGAGGTACAGCCGCTCGTAGCCGCGTCCGCGCGCCTGCGCCACGATGTGCTCCAGCAGGGCCGAGGCGACCCCGCGCCGCTTCGCGGCGGCGGCCGTACGCATCGATTTGATCTCACCCGTGGCGCCGTCCAGCTCTTTCAGCGCCCCGCACCCCAACAGCTCGTCGCCCTCGTAGACCGTCCAGAAGGTCACCTCGGGCCGGCGCAGGGCGTCGAGGTCGAGCGCGTGCTTGCTCTCCGGCGGCGTGGTGGCGCGCATCTCGTCGAGGTGCTCCTGAAGGAACGCGGCGATCTCGGGACCGGACAGGTCGTCCACTGCGATCTTCATAGCCACAATGTATGGTCCGCCTGTTGCCGGCTCATAACCCGGGGATCTTCACCGCCATCACGTTGAAGAGCACGTGCGCGGTGAGGGCCAAAAGGAAGATGGCGAGCCCGATCCAGCCCACGAGGATGCCCGCCAACGCCATGCCGGCGCCGGCCTCGCCGGTGCGCCGGATCCGTCGCCGCGCGACGTGGCCGAGGATCGCCCCCACGATGCCGGACACGCTGCCGCAACAGGCGACGAGCCCGACCACCGAGACCACCAGCGACGCGACCGCCAGGCCGTTGGTGCGCCGGACGGTGACGGTGCCCGGCGCGGCCGGGTCCGCGGGCACCGGCGGGTACTGCTGGTGGTGGGGAGGCGACGTCACAGCCGAGAGCGTAGCGACAGTCCGGCCGCGGCGGTGGCCCGCCCGGGCCGCGCACACCGCTGTCCGGACGGCGGCCCGAACAGCGGTGTGCGTACATCGGTGACAACCGAACGTTCGGGTGACATCTGGTGCACAATCGGCACGCTATCGTCAGCGCCGTGATGGCGAAGCACTTCGATCTCTGGCCTGCCGCGCGGTCGAAGTCGTCGGTATGGCCGTAGCTGATCCCGCTCGGCGGTATGTGGCCGCCACGGGCCTGGTCGCCGCCCTCGGCACCGTCTGGTGGCTGGCCCACCTGACCGTCGGCGCCGGGTCTGAGACGTTGGCGTACACGTTCGTGCCCATCGGTGCCGCCATCGCCACGGCGGCCGTCCATCACCTGTGCGACCGTGTCGACCCGGAGCCGGCGGCAGCCCGGTTCTGGCGCACCGTACGGGTCGCCCTTGCGCTGATCACCATCGGGTACGCCTGGCTCGCGGTGGACATGCTCACGCACGCCGCCGAGGCCCGTACCCGCGCCATGCCGATACCGGCGGCGGCCTTCGTCGGCGTGGGCTTCGCCCTGGCGATCTGGGCCGTGGCCCGGGTGCCGTCCGTCGCGGCCGGGGGCATCGGGTGGTGGCGCGTGCTGCTCGACCGCACGATCGGGTTCCTGGGGTGCGCGGCGGCACTGTGGTACGTCGGGCTCGCCCCGATGCTGTCGGCCGAGCAACCGTGGAGCCCCCAGGTGATGGTGCTGGTCGGGCTCGCGTTCGTGGTCGCGGTCGGCGCCGCGACGAAGGTGGCGCACGTGGCGGGCGGCCCGGTCGACCCCACGGCGATCCGGTTCATCGCGGCCAGTGGCGGGATTCCGGCCGGGGTCCTGGCCGTGCTCGCGGTGCGGTTCGGGTACGCGGCCGGCGTTCCCGTCCAGGCGGTCGTGATGCCGCTCGCCCCGGTAATGATCACCCTGGGCGTCCGGGCCCAGTCGCGGGTCGGGGCGGGCCGGCACCGCGACGCGGCGGGCGGCGGCGGCGTACTGCTGCCCTACCTGGCCATCGCGGCGGCGGACGTACCGCTGATCGCCCTCGCGTTCGGCGCGCCGATGCGCTGGCCGGGTCGGGTGGTCGTCATCGCCGCCGTGGTGGTGACGGCGCTGGTGGCGCTGCGCCAGCTCTTCGCGTTCCGCGAGAACGCTCAGCTGTTGCGCAACACGCGCGTACAGGAGGAACGGCTGCAGTACGAGGCGAGCCACGACGGGCTCACCGGCCTGGCGAACCGGGCCCTGTTCCGCTTGCGGCTCGCGGCCGCGCTCGCCGACACCGGCAAGGCGACCGTCCTGCTGATCGACCTCGACGACTTCAAGTCAGTCAACGACCTGCTCGGCCACGGGGTCGGCGACGGGCTGCTCGTCACGGTGGCGCGGGTGTTGCGCGACACGGTCGGCGACCGGGGCCTCGCGGTACGCGTGGGCGGCGACGAGTTCGCGGTCCTGCTGAGCCCGCACGCCGACCCGGAGGAGGTGGCCGGGCAACTGCTGGACGCGCTGAGCCGCCCGATCAGCGAGCACCGGCTGCTGGTGCAGGCCAGCATCGGCATCGCGACCGCCGGTCCGGGCGCCACGGTGGACTCGATGCTGCGCGACGCCGACGTCGCGATGTACTCGGCCAAGCAGCGGGGAAAGGCCAGCTTCGTCCGGTACATGGAGGGCATGGGCGAGCCGGTCCTGGCGCACATGCTGCTCGGCGGCGAACTGCGCCGGGCCCTCGACAACGACGAGCTGCGCGTGGTCTACCAGCCGATCCTGCGGCTGGACGACTACCGGTTGGTCGGCGTCGAGGCGCTCGTCCGGTGGCATCACCCGACCCGCGGCGTCGTCAGCCCGGCCGAGTTCATCCCGGCCGCCGAGCGGACCGGGCTGATCGTCGCGCTGGGCCGTTTCGTGCTGCGGGAGACGTGCTTCCAGACCGCCCGGTGGCTGGCGGAGTTCGGGCCGGACGCGCTGCGGGAGGCGGGGTCGAACGTGTCCGCGCGGCAACTGCACGACCCCGACTTCGTGTCCGATGTGGCCGCCGCGCTGGCCGACAGCGGGCTGCCCTGCGACCGGCTGGTGCTCGAGGTGACCGAGTCGGCGGTGCTGCGCGGCCAGCAGGTGTCACAAACCCTGTTCGAGCTGGACCGCATGGGCATCCGCCTGGCGCTGGACGACTTCGGTACCGGCGAGTCGTCGCTGAGCCTGCTGCGCGCCTTCCCGGCCACGATCCTCAAGCTGGACAAGTCGTTCGTCGACGGCATCGAGATCGATGACGGGCAACCGGCGGCCGCCAGTGCCCGGCAGGCGGTGGCCCGCGCGGTGATCCAGCTGGCCCACGCCCTCAATCTGGACACGATCGCCGAGGGGGTCGAGAACGCCGAGCAGGCCGTCGTGCTGCGCGAGCTCGGGTACCGCCTCGCGCAGGGCTACCACCTGGGCCGGCCCATGCCGGCCGAGGGCGTGTCGCGGATGTTGGCGAGCCAGCAGGCCGCCGCGGGTTCCGGCGACGTCGTGCAGGGGGCACCGGGCCAGCGCTGACATACCTTGCGTTATTGACCCGTAGCTTGTAGTTATGTCCAGATTGGACTAGATAACGGCCGGTCGATGTTGTTAGGGTCGCCCCCGTGCCTGCCTCACCACCCCCCACCCGGCAGTTACGGATCGCCACCGCCTGCCGTGGCACCCTCCTCGCGGTGGCCCTGGTCGCGATGGTTGGCCCGTTGTTGTGGGCGTGCGCGCCGATGAGCAGCGGGACCGACCTGGCGGGGCCGCCCGGCGATGCCGTGCACACCGCGACAGCGCCGGCCGTCGCACCCTCGGCCGATCCAACCAGGGGCACCCCGTCCCGGCCGTCCACGGCTGGGCCCTCCGGCAAGCCCCGGGCGACGCCGCTGCGGATAAAGCCCACGACGCGGCCCGCGCCCCCACCCGACCCGCCCGGTAACCCCTCCTACGAGGACACCGTGCTCACCCTGGTCAACCAGGAACGGGCCAAAGCCGGCTGTCGCGCGGTGACCAGGGACTCCCGCCTGGCCAAGGCCGCCCGCGCCCACTCCGCCGACATGGCGGCCCGTAACTACTTCGACCACACCACGCCGGAGGGCGTCACCTTCGACAAGCGGATCATCCAGGCCGGCTACCGGTACTCCCGGGCCGCCGAGAACATCGCCCTCGGCCAGTCCAGCCCCGCCTCGGTGATGAAGGGCTGGATGAACAGCAAGGGACACCGCGACAACATCCTCAACTGCGCGTTGACGAACCTCGGCGTCGGCCTGGCCTACTCCACCGGCGGCCGCCCGTACTGGACCCAGGACTTCGGCACTCCCGCCTAGGACACAGGTGACGGTCGTGCGGTGGGAGGATGTGCCGATGGAGGAACCTCAGTCCGACCTGGCCGGCATCCGGGCGGCCATCGACGCCGTCGACGACGACATCGTCCGGCTGTTGGCGGCACGCGAGGCGCTGGTGCGACGGGCGGCGCCGCTCAAGGCCGACACCGACGGCGTACGGGCGCCGGCCCGGGCCGAGGCGGTCATCAGTCGGGCCGGGCGCCTCGCCGAGCGCGAAGGCGCCACGCCCGAGGTCGTCGAGCGCATCTACCGGGGCATCGTCGCCGCCTTCATCGACCTGGAACTGACCGAGCACGGCCAGCTCACCGACCACCCGGACCGGTAGCGCCGACCGCCGCGTCCGGGCGATCGGCCGGCCTACCTGCGACAATGGCGACATGACTGTTGTCAAGATCAACGCTATCACCGTGCCGGCCGACAGCGGCGACGAGTTGGCCCGCCGGTTCGCCTCGCGGGCCGGCGCGGTCGACGACCAGGACGGTTTCGAGGGCTTCGAGCTGCTCCAACCGACCGACGAGCGGACGACCTGGCTCGTCGTGACGCGCTGGCGCGACGAGGAGGCGTTCCAGGCGTGGGTCTCCTCGCCCGCGTTCGCGCACGGGCACCGGTCGGCGGCCGAACGCGAGGGCGAGCCCGAGCGGCCGCACGTCGGAGTGAGCAGCGAACTCTGGTCCTACGTCCCCGCCGGCGGATCGGCCCCGGCCCGGCGCTGACCCGCTCCGGCGGCGCCCCCGGTGACCGGGTGGCAGCCGCCGAGCAGCTTGACGATGGGAGACCTACCCGCGCCGTGCGCACGATCAGCGCGAGGGCGACATCGAGCGGCAATGACGTGTAACGTATGACGATACTTCTATGTTAACGTTCACAGCAGGCGGTTCGTACCCTGGTCGTTCCGGTCACCAGCCACAGCGCCGTAAGCCTGATCTGGCCGCGTCGTGCCGGCCCGTCCTGACACGCCGGCGCCCGGACCATCCACATGTCGCTGCCGGGTACGCGCCGCCCCCGGCAGCGCCCCCATAAGGAAGGACCAAGCCATGAACGTCCACCAACGCCGCGTAGCGGTCGTCCCCGCCGGCGCGGCACCGGTCACCCGTACGCGATCGTCGCGCCGCGCCGTCGTCAGCGTCCTGGTCGCGTTGACGCTGATCGCGGTCGCCGCGATCGTCAGCGCGTCCCCGGCCAGTGCGGCCACCAGCCAGTTCCGGGGCATGAACTGGGCCGTGCTGGGCGACAACTTCAGCACCGGGCTGCTCGTCCCGCAGGGCCTGAGCCAGTCCGACAGCAACGCCACCGTGCGGGCCAAGGCCAACGCCCTTTACGACGACCTGGCCGCCACCATGGGCGTCAACACCGTCCGGCTGCCCATCAACACCCACACGGTGGCCAACACGACCTGGTGGAACGCCTACCGGGGCGCCATCGACGCCGCCACCGACCGCGGCTTCAAGGTCATCCTCGCGTACTGGGAGGACGGCGCCGCCTCCGGCGGCCGGATCACCAACCTCGCCGCGTGGAACACGATGTGGTCCAGCGTCACCAACACCTACGGCGCCAACCCCAACGTGTACTTCGAGCCGATGAACGAGCCGCACGGTTACACCTCGGCGCAGTGGCGCGACGTCGCGGCCGCCTGGCTGAGCTACCACTACTCGGCCGTACCCGCCCGGGTCCTCATCGGCGGCACCGGCTTCAGCCAGGACCTGCGCGACATCTGCAACGACAGCCGCTTCAACGGCACGCTGCTGTCGTTTCACTACTACGCGTTCTTCTACGGCGCGATGACCTACGACGCCTTCCGCGGCCACATCCAGGAGCGGCTGGGCAACTGCGCGTCCCGCGCGGTCGCGACCGAGTTCGGTTCGCCGATGTCGACCGGCCTGAACTACGGCGACGCGAACAGCACCGACAACTTCGTGCGCTACCTGCGGGCGATGGCCCAGGTCATGCGGGACAATCAGATGGGCGGCACCTACTGGCCCGCCGTCGGCGGCAAGCCCGGCACGATCGGCTACGACTGGTACTCGATGTACGCCCTCAGCGGCGCGGGCACGGACCTCAACCTGACCGTCCGCAACGCCTCCGGCGCTGACCGGGTCCGCTACGCCTGGGGCGACAACGTCGGCGGCTCCCCGACCTCCGCGCCGCCCGCCGCCACGTACTACCGGGTCGACGTGCGCCACAGCGGCAAGACGATGGACGTACAGGCGCCGAACACCGACAACGGCGCGCGGGTGCGCC
>JAEZGP010000547.1 GCA_023437285.1 Actinomycetes bacterium
GGCGAGGTCAGGTCCGGCAGGCTGCGGCAGCGGGCCGGCTGCGACCGGCGTGGCGAGCGGCTCCCCGTCGCGGATGAAGCGGATCACCTGGTGCAGCGCGTCGGTGCCGTACACGGTCACGTCGGGGACGAGCGCCGCCTCGGCCAGGTTGGCGGTGGGCACGATGAAGCGGCGCACGCCCTCGCCCCGCGCCGCGACCATCGCGGGCAGCACCCCGCGCACGGCCCGTACCGCGCCGTCGAGGCCCAGCTCGCCCAGCACGACCACGCCGTCGAGGGCGGTCTGCGGCAGGCGGCCGGCGCCGATGAGCAGCGACACGGCGATCGACAGGTCGAACGAGGAGCCGTGCTTGGGCAGCGTCGCGGGCAGCAGGTTGACGATGATGCGCCGGTTGGGCCAGGCCTCGCCGGAGTTGACGATGGCCGCCCGGACGCGGTCGCGGGCCTCGTGCAGGGCGGTGTCCGGCAGGCCGGACAGGGTCAGCCCCGGCAGGCCGGCGGACAGGTCGGCCTCGACGGTGACCAGGTGCCCGGCGAGCCCCACCAGCCCGACGGCGCACACCCGGGCGTAGCCCATCACCGGGTCCCGAAGGTGTCAGTCATGCCGTCCACAGTGGTCGGCGGACACGCTTGCTGGCGCGCGTACTGATGATCTGTGGAAAACGGTGGGCCGTGTGGACAACGGCCGCCGCGCTTGACAACCGGTCAGGCGACCGCGCGCAGGTGTTCGGTGAGCGCCGGGCCGCGTGGTTGTGGGCAGACCGCGACCACGTCGAAGCGGATGTCGGCCTTGCCTGCGGCCGGGTGTGCGGCCAGCCACGCGGCGGCGAGTTGCCGCAGGCGGCGCACCTTCGCTGGCGTGACCGCATCGGCGGGCGTACCGAACGCCGCGCCGCGGCGGGTCTTGACCTCGCAGAAGACGAGCGTGTCGCCGTCGCGGGCGACGATGTCGAGTTCGCCGCGCCGCCCGTCGCGCCAGTTGCGGTCGAGAACGACCATGCCCTGCGACAGCAGCAGCCGTACCGCGACCCGCTCCCCGTAGCCGCCGACCGCCCCCCGAAGTGATGTCATGCCCTCACAGTGGGTGCGGCACCACCTTCGGCAAAAGACCTGTGGATAACGGCCGTCAGCGGGTCGGTCTCGTCGTCGAAGTTGCCGATGAGCTGCTCTAGCAGGTCCTCCAGCGCGATCGCGCCGACCGGCCTGCCGGCGCCGTCGACGACTTCGGCCAGCTGTGCCCGCGACTCGCGCATCGTGCGTACCGCGCGCGCCACGGGCTCGTCCACCGGCACCGCGAACGGCGGGGTCATCAGCGTGGCGGCGGTGGCGGGTATCCCGGCGGTGGTCGCCCGTACCGCGTCGCGCACATGGACCAGCCCCACGATGCGGCCCGCCGCGTCCGTGACGAACAGTCTGGAGCGGCCGGAGTCGCGACTGATCCGCTCGATCCGCGCGGCGGAGGCGTCCACGTCGACGTGGACCACCTCGGCCAGCCCCACCATGATCTGACCCACCGTCGTCTGCTGGATCTTCAGCATGGCGGTGAGCAGCTCGTGCTCGGCGACGGCCAGCGTGCCGTGCTCGCGCGAGGAGTCCAGCAGCATCCGCAGCTCCTGCGGACCGTGGGCCTGCGCCAGTTCGTCCTGCGGCGTGACCTTCACCAGCCGCAGACAGGCGTTGGCCAGGCCGTTGAGGGCCACGAGCACCGGCCGGCTGAGCCGGGTGAACGCCCGGAACGGCCGCGCCACCAGCAGCGCTGAGTCCTCGGGGTGGGAGATCGCCCACGACTTGGGCGCCATCTCGCCGACGACGACGTGCAGGAAGCCCACCACGGCGACGGCGAGGATGAAGGCCACCACGTACGCCGCGTCGGCCGGCAGCCCGACCGCCTTCAGGGCCGGGCCGAGCAGGCGCGCCACCTCGGGCTTGGCGAGCGCGCCGAGGCCGAGGGTGCACAGCGTGATGCCGAGCTGCGCGCCGGCCAGCATCATGGACAGCTCCCGGCTGCCGGCCAGTGCGGCGGCCGCCGCCTTGTTGCCCGTCGCGGCGACCTGTTCGAGACGGTGCCGTTTGGCGGCCACGAGCGCGAACTCGGCCGCGACGAAGAAGCCGTTCAGCGCGAGCAGGGCGACCGAGATCAACAGTGCCCACGTGGTCATGACGGGTCCACCATCAGGCGTACCAGGTGCGGAACGCGCCTGCGCGTCTGCTCGACCACCAGGGTGGCCTGCCCCGCCCACTGCGGCCGACCGTCGGCGTCGAGGCCGGCGGGCAGGGCCACGGTGACCCGGTCGCCCGGCACGGGAAGGCGACCCAGTTCGGCGAGGATCAGCCCGGCGACCGTGTCGTAGTGGTCGCTGTCGGGCAGCCGTACCGCCGTGGCGTCCGCGATTTCGTCAAGCCGCCAGCGGCCCGGGACCACCCACGAACCGTCCGCGTCGCGGGTCGCGGCGAGGGAGGCGTGGTCGTCCTCGTCGCGGATCTCGCCCACGAGTTCCTCGGCGATGTCCTCAAGCGTGAGTACGCCCGCGAAGCCCCCGTACTCGTCGACGACGCACGCCATCTGCCGCCGCTCGGCGCGCAGCTGGTCGAGCACCTGCGGCAGGGGAGCGGTGCACGGCACGAGCAGCGGCTCGGCCGCGATGTCGGCCGCGGTCGTGCTCGCCCGCTGCCCGGGCGGCAGGTCGCGGACCTCGGTGATCGACACGACGCCGATGAGGTCGTCGACGCTCGTGCCGACGACCGGGAAGCGGGTGTGGCCGCTGTCGAGCAGCTCCACGATCCTGGCGGCCGGCGTCGCGGCCCCGACGGTGATCACGTCGACGCGGGGGATCATGACCTCGTCGGCGGTACGGGCCCGGAAGTGCAGGCCGCGCGCCAGCAGGCGGGAGGTGTCCCGGTCGAGCACCCCCTGTTCGAGGGACGACTCGATGATCCGGTCGAGGTCCTCGGCGGTCGCGCCGTGCGGCAACTCCTCGATCGGCTCGATGCCGACGAGGCGCAGCAGCCGGTTGGAGGTGGCGTCGAACAGCCGGATCAGCGGCCCGGCGAGCGCCAGGTAGATCAGGGTGGACCGGGCGAGCGCCCTCGACAGCACCTCGGGTCGGGCGATGGCGAGGTTCTTGGGGGCCAGCTCGCCGAGCACCATCTGGATCGCGGTGGCCAGCAGCAGCGCGATCGTCAACGAGATCGACATGCTGGCCGCGCGGGGCACGCCCGCGAGCCCGAGCAGGTCGGCCAGGCCCTTGCCGAGGAAGGGCTCGGCGACGTACCCGGTGAGCAGCGCGGTGATGGTGATGCCCAGCTGGGCACCGGAGAGCATGAACGAGAGTCGGGAGGTGACCCGCAGTGCCCGGCCGGCGGCGGCGTCCCCGCCGTCCGCCATTGCCCGTAGCTTGCCGCGGTCCACCGCGACGTAGGCGAACTCCTGGGCCACGAAGTAGCCGGTCGCCACGGTGAGGGCGACGATCGCCAGTAATCCCGTCACGATCAACATGACGTCAACCGATGTGCACGCCGGGCCCAGCCCGGCCTGGTACTGCTACAGTCGTCATCCATGATCAATTAAAAATATCATACGTTCCTGAGGCTTCCCTGAGTCGTGGTTAGGCGCCGGCCCGCCGGTATCGTGGACCGGGTTTGTCTCGGGGAGGTCCACGGATGGGTGGGGCGGGCCGGCCGGCTCGCGGCGGCATGCGGCAGGTCGCACAACTCGCCGGCGTGTCCGTCAGCACAGTGGCCAACGTGCTCAACAACCCCGGCCTCGTGGCCGAGGACACCCGCCAGCGCGTCCTGGAGGTCATGGCGCGGGTCGGCTTCGTGCGCAGCGGCCCCGCCCGCCAACTGCGCGGCCTACCCTCGCGACTCGTCGGCGTCGTCACCCTGGATCAGGGCAACCCCTTCTACGCCGCGCTCAACCGGGGCATCGAGGACGGCCTGGCCGACGCCGGCTGCGTGACGCTGACCTGCAGCACGGACGTACGGGCCGACAAGGAGACCAGCCTTCTGCGCATCCTGGAGGAGCAGGCCGTGCGCGGCATCCTCATCACCCCCACCAGCCACAACCTCACCGCCATCCTCCAGGTCAGCGGCCGCGGTACCCCGGTCGTGCTCGTCGACGGGCCGAACGGCTGCCACGCGACGTGCGCGGTCACCATCGATCACCGCCGTGGCGGCGAACTCGTCGGTGCCCACCTGGTCGCGTTGGGACACCGCCGCCTGGCGTACGTGCGTACCGCGTCGGACCCCGTACCCGCCACCGACCGGCTCGACGGGTTCCACGCCGCCCTGCGGGCGGGCGGCCTCGACCCGGCCACGGCCGTCGTCGACGTGCGGATCTCGCCCGCGTCCCGGCTCGTCGAGGACGCCGACCTGATCGTCGACGAGCTCCTCGACCGGCCCGACCCGCCCACCGCGATCGCCTGCGTCAACGACCTCGCCGCCCTGGGCGTCATGCGCGGCCTCGCCCGCCGGGGCCGGCGCGTACCCGACGACGTATCGGTCGTCGGCTACGACGACCTCGACTTCGCCGCGCTGCTGCACCCGGCGCTGACCAGCGTGCGTACGCCGGTGCGCGAGCTGGGCCGGGTGGCGGCCCAGATGCTGCTGGACGAGGGCGGCGACGGGCACCGCCACACCGAGGTCCGCTTCGCACCCGCGCTGGCCGTGCGTGACTCGTCGGCCCCGCCCCGCTAGTCGAGGGTTTTCCCGTCTTTTCCGAAACCGGGATCACCCCTACGGTCATCCGCATCGAGCCAATTACATGACTCGATGTGGCCGTCCCATAAGGACGGACCGTGGAAGGAGTAGACCCCGGTGAAACGCCCCATCGCAGCAGCCGTGCTCGCCGCCGTGACCGCATCGGTCGCGCTCGCCGCGCCAGCCACCGCCAAGCCCGCCCAGCAACTCCGCGACCCCGCCGGCGCCGCCGCAGCCGCCGCCGACC
>JAEZGP010000684.1 GCA_023437285.1 Actinomycetes bacterium
ATTGAGTTCCGATTGAATGCCTCTGCGCGCGCCGGCGTCGGCGAGCCGCGCGGAGATCGCCGCCCCGATGCCGCTGCCGCCGCCGGTCACCAGCGCGACCTTGCCGGACAGGGTCCCGCTCGCTGAGGTCATGGCAGCTCCTCCGGTACGGGTCCGAGCATGACGATGCCGGTGCCCTCGACGACGGGAGCGGTGCGGCGCAGCATCATGACGACGCCGTCGTGCGGGGCCGTGACGCGCTGCGCGACCCGCCCCCTGGCGTCGACGATCTCGGCCACCGGGTCGCCGGCGGCCACCACGTCGCCGGCCCGCACCGCCGTCACGCACCAGCCGGCGACGTCCGCCGACACGGAGGAGTCCACGTCGCCGTCGCCGCCGCGTACGACGCGCCGCACCCCGCCCGGCGGCGGCGGGTCGTCGACCATCCCCCGCCGGCCGAGCAGGCGCAACACGCCGTCGACGTAGCCGTCCACTTCGGAGCGTCGCAGGCCACCGCCGCCGCTGCCCTCGACGTACAGGGCGGGCACCCCGTGCTCGGCGGCCGTAGTGAGGCTGCGGCCGGGGTTGAGGCCCTCGTGCTCCCAGACCAGCGGCGCCCCGAACGCGTACGTGTCGTCCGCGGCGGGCGGATCGCCGTAGCCGGCGAAGAACGGCATGGCGTAGTGCGCGCCGGCCGAGTGCAGGTCGACGAGCAGGTCGGCGCGCGCGATGACGTGCCGGGTGAGCGCGTCGGCGATCCGTTCGGTGACGGTGCCCGACGGCGAGCCCGGGAACACCCGGGCCAGGTTGGCGCCGTCGAGTGGACTGGTGCGTGACATCGCGTCGTGCGCCGGCGGGTTGGCCACCTGTACGGCCAGCACCCGCCCGGCCCGCAGCCCGCCCGCGCCGCCCGACGCGCCGACGCGGTCGAGCAGCGTACGCACCGCCACGACGCCCTCGAGCTCGTCACCGTGCACCCCGCCGAGCAGCGCGACGGTCGGCCCGTCGGCCGCACCACGGACCTGGTCGATACGGATCGAGACGCCGTCGCCGACGTCCACGACGCGGGCGCTCACTCCTGCGGGTCCGCGGCGGCGGCCAGGACCGACCGGACGTGCTCGCGCATGCCGTCGTCCACCTGCGCGAACGGGTGCGCCGTCGTGGCGTACGCGATGATTCCCTGCTGGACCAGCGCCTCCTTGAGCGAGCCGACCACCGCGGCGCTGAAGCTGCCCCCCGGCAGCGGGTGCTGGTAGAGCGCGAAGAGCCCGACGATGCGGCCCTGCACGGCTGCGGCGCCCTTCCAGTCGCCGGCCGCCGCCCGGTTGGCCAGCTCCACGTGCAGCGGCGCGAACGCGTTGGCCAGGCCCGGCACCGCGCCGTGGAACCCGCCCAGCAGCAGCCCGTCGATGGCGAACTCGCTGCCCGTGTAGCGACGGAAGTCGGCCAGCTCGGCGGTCTGCTCGGCGATCATCCGCTGGGCCTCGACGTTGCCCGAGGAGTCCTTGGTGCCCGCGATGGCGCCCTCGGCGGCCAGCTCGCGCAGCAGCGCCGGTTCGAGGTTCACGTTGACCCGGGTCGGAATGTTGTAGGCCAGCACGACAGTGTCGTCGATGGCCGCCGCGACGGCGCGGAAGTGGTCGGCCAGCTCCGCCTGCGAGTGGGGGAAGACGAACGGCGGCGGCACGAGCACCGCGTCGGCGCCCATCAGCGAGTACGACCGGGCGTCGGCGACCGCCTCGCGGGTGCCCAGCGCCGGTACGCCGATCATGAGGTGGACGCGGCCGGCCACCCGGCGCACCGCCCGGTCGGCGACGGCCAGCCGCTCGTCGCGGGTGAGCGCGCCGTTCTCGCCGCACGAGCCGAGCACGAGCAGGCCCGTGATGCCCTGGCCGATCAGGTGGTCGATGAGCGAGTCGAGCGAGTCGAGGTCCGGCTCGCCGGTGGGCAGCAGCGGGGTGATCATGGGCGGGATGACGCCGGACGCGGGAGGCGGGACGAGGACGCGGGGGGTGGTCATGGGGTGTCCTTCGGGAGTAAGAGGGATCCGGGGAAGTGGCAGGCGGTCGAGCGCCCGGCCGCATCGGTGGTCAGCGGCGGGACGGCGGTGCGGCAGACGTCCTGAGCGACCGGGCAGCGGGGGTGGAACGGGCAGCCGGGCGGCACGTCCAGTGCCGACGGCGGGTCGCCGGCGAGCACGATGCGTTCGGCGCGGCCGGCCGGCACGTCCACCCTCGGCAGGGCCGAGAGCAGCGCGACGGAGTACGGGTGCAGGGGCTGTGCGAAGAACGCGTCCCGGTCGGCCACCTCCACCAGCCGGCCGAGGTACATCACCGCGATGCGGGTGGCCAGCTCCCGCACCGCGACGAGGTCGTGCGAGACGAACAGGTAGGTCAGGCCCCGCTCGCGCTGCAGGTCGCGCAGCAGCGAGATGACGTGCGTCTGGATGGACACGTCCAGCGAGGCGGTGGGTTCGTCGAGCACGATCAGCTGCGGGTCGGCGGCCAGCGCGCGGGCGATCGCGACCCGCTGCGCCTGACCGCCGGAGAGCTCATGCGGGTACCGGTCGGCGATGCCCGAGCCGAGCCGGACCGCGTCGAGCACCTCCGCGACGCGGGCCCGGCGCTCCTCGCGCCCCGTGCCGAGGTTGACCAGCGGCTCGGCGACGGCCGCCGCGACGCGCATGCGGGGGTTGAGCGACCCGTGCGGGTCCTGGAAGACCGCCTGCATGCGCTGTTCCCGGCGCACCCGGCCCCGCCGGTCGGCGGGGTCGTCGCCGGCCACCCGCCCCTCGCCCGAGGTCGGTGCCACCAGCCCGAGGATGGTGTGCGCC
>JAEZGP010000686.1 GCA_023437285.1 Actinomycetes bacterium
TCGGCGCACTTCGGTGCGCCGACGCGCCGCACGGGACAACGTTCGGCGGAGGAGGTGGGGCGTGAGTTCCAAGGACTGGTTGGAGAAGGACTTCTACGCGGTCCTGGGCGTGTCCAAGACGGCCACCGCTGATGAGATCAAGAAGGCGTACCGGCGGTTGGCGCGGGAGAACCACCCCGACCACAACCCCGGCAACAAGGAGGCCGAGGAACGGTTCAAGGCCGTGTCCGAGGCGTACGACGTGCTCTCCGACGACCGCAAGCGGCGCGAGTACGACGAGATGCGCGCGCTGTTCGGCTCCGGCGCGTTCCGGCGCAGTGCCCGTACGGGCGGCAACACGGGCGGCGCCAGCACCTTCGACCTGAGCGACCTGTTCGGCGGCCAGGCGGGACCGCCACCTCCCGGCGGGCCGGCCGGCGACCGGCGCTTCGGCGGGGCCGGCTTCACCGACCTGTTCGGCACGATCTTCGGCGGCGGACCCCGGGCGGGCCGGCGCAGCGGTCCCTCCAAGGGCGCGGACGTCGAGGTGGAGGTCGTCCTCGACTTCGGCGACGCGGTGCACGGCGCGACCCTGCCGGTGACCGTACGGTCGCCCGGCGTCTGCGACAGCTGTCACGGCAGTGGCGCCAAGCCGGGCACCCAGCCACGCCGCTGCCCGGTCTGCGACGGCGTCGGCCTCATCACGTCCAACCAGGGCTCGTTCAGCTTCTCCGAGCCGTGCCGGGAGTGCCAGGGCGTCGGTACGGTCGTCGACGAGAAGTGCCCCGAGTGCCACGGCACCGGCGGCGTCACCAAGACCCGCACCCTCAACGTGCGCATCCCGCCGGGCGTCGCCGACGGTCAGAAGATCCGGCTGGCCGGACGCGGGGAGCCCGGCGAGCGCGGCGGCCCACCCGGCGACCTGCACCTGCTGGTGAAGGTGCGACCCGATTCGCTGTTCGGCCGCCAGGGCGACGACCTGACGCTGACGGTGCCGGTGACCTACCCCGAGGCGGTACTCGGCGCGGACCTGCGCGTACCGACGTTGGACGGCGCGGTCACCGTACGGGTGCCCCCGGGTACGCCCAACGGGCGGGTCCTGCGGGTACGCGGACGTGGCGTGCCGCACCGCGACGGCGGCGCCGGCGACCTACTCGTCACGATCGAGGTGACGGTGCCCAGCGCGCTGTCGCCCGAGGCCCGCAAGGCGCTGGAGGACTTCGCGCTGTTCAGCCCCAAGGCGCCCCGCGGCGCGATCGAGGACGCCGTCCAGCGCCTCTCCTTCCGCCCCGGGCAGGGAAGAGGGTGACCGGTGATGGCCGAGGATCACGAGTTGGACGCCAAGGTCCTGATCATCTCGGTGGCCGCCCGGATGGCCGGCATGCACCCGCAGACGCTGCGCCAGTACGACCGCCTGGGCCTGCTCCAGCCGGGCCGGGCCAGCGGCGGCGGCCGCCGTTACAGCGCGCGCGACGTCATGCTGCTGCGTGAGATCCAGCGGCTCAGCCAGGAGGAGGGCGTCAGCCTCGCCGGCATCCGCCGCATCATCGAGCTGGAGCAGCTCAACCTGGAGCTGCGCAAGCGCGTCGCGGCCCTGGAGCAATCGCTGGCCGCGGCCCGCGAGGAGCTGGCGCGCGCGCAGTCCGGATACCTCTACCCCCGGGCCGACCTCGTACCGGCACGGCAGACGCCCACGGCCCTCGTGGTGTGGAAGCCGCGCCGGCCGAGCGCGGACACCTGATCACGATTGCCAACGGACGTGGCCGGCGAACGAAGTCCTGGGAACGGCCTTCCCATTGCGCCGGCCGGCCGGATACGTTGGAATTGCCCCACGCCCCTGGCAGGAGTAGCCCCTCGTGTCCGTGCACCAGAGCACCTTCACCGGCTTCGTGAACCCGGTCGACCCGACGGCCGCGGAGCTGCGCGCCTGGGCCTATCAGCCGGACTCGGTGAACCTTTCCTCGATGCCGCCCGACTGGGACCTGCTGGTGGCGGGCGACCATCTCATCGGCACACTGGCCGACCTGGCGCTCGACCCGCGCTGCCCGGCGCGCCGCTTCGCGCTGCACTGCCTGCACATCTACGCGGCGGACACGGTGCGCACCAACTTCCGGGCCCATCCGAAGCGCCGGCTGCGCAAGCTGGTGGAGCAGGCGGAGGCGCGCGGCGACGACGTCAACCGCCAGTGGGCGTACAACACGCGCATGCTGATCGCCCGGCCCGACCTGTTCAACTACCACGACTGGTGCGAGGGCGGGCTCGTGCGCACTCCGCGCAAGCTGGGCTAGGACTGGATCGCGCCGCCGTCGACGTTGATGCCCTGGCCGGTGACGCCCGGGTTGGCCACGCAGAACCACACCGCCTCGGCGACCTCCTCCGACGTGATGAGCCGGCCGATCGGCTGCTTGTCGGCGAGCAGCCGGCGGGCCTCGTCGGGCGTACGGCCAGTGCGCTTGGCGATCATCGAGATGGTGTCGTTGGTCATCGGGGTGTCCACATAGGCGGGACAGACGGCGTTGACGGTCACCCCGGTGCGGGCCAGTTCGGCGGCGGCGGAACGCACCAGGCCGAGCACGCCGTGCTTGGCCGCCGTGTACGCCGCGATGTAGGGCTCGCCGCGCTTGGACGCGACCGACGCCACCACGACGATGCGACCGTATCCGGCGTCGACCATGGCGGGCACGGAGCGGCGGATGCAGCGGAACGGCGCCGTCAGGTTGAGGTCGAGCATGCGCTGCCAGTCCAGGTCGGTGATGCGGGCGATCGGGGCGGAGTTGCCCGCCCCCGCGTTGGCGACCAGGATTTCGACCGGCCCGAACTCGGCCTCCACCATGGCGAAGACGTCGTCGACCGAGCCCTGCGCGGTCAGGTCGGCGGGCACCACGATCGCCGGGCCGTCGCAGAGCTTCGCCGTTTCGTCGAGCTCGTCGCGGTTGCGCGCGGTCAGGGCGACGCGGTGCCCCGCGGCGGCGAGCCGGAGGGCGACGGCGCGGCCGATGCCGCGACCGGCCCCGGTGACGAGAGCGGTCCGCGAGACGTCCGACATGAGATGAGGGTATGCGTGAATCACGCACCTCGGAAAGCTGTGTACGGGCAGGATTTGTTCAGGGGAATCCGCAGTGGCCGGCGAGAGTTGAGTCGAGTACGCTCAACTTTGAGCGCCGATCGAACCCACCCGAGGGAGACATGAACGTCGAGCGACTGACCACGAAAAGCCGCGAGGTCATCACCGCCGCCGTGAGCACCGCCGCGCAGCACGGGCACGCCATGGTGGAACCGTGGCACCTGCTGCTGGCATTGCTCGACACGGGCGGGGCGACCTCGACCGCCCGGCTGCGCGCGGTCGGCGCCAACCCCGCCGACATCCGACGCGCGGCCCTGCGCGCGGTGGAGACCCTGCCCAGCGCCAGCGGCGCGAGCGTGGCCGAGCCGTCCCTGTCGCGTGAACTCGTCAACGCCCTCAACGCCGCCGAGCAGATCGCCCGCTCCATCGGCGACGAGTACGTCTCGACCGAGCATCTGCTCGCCGGCCTCGCCCAGGTCGGCGGCGCCGTCTCCAAGCTCCTCACCGAGGCCGGGGCCACCGAAAAGGCCCTCGTGGCCGCGTTCCCGACCGTACGCGGGGGCGACCGGCGCATCACCACGGCCGACCCGGAGCAGACCTACAAGGCCCTCGAGAAGTACGGCGTGGACCTCACGGCCCGCGCGCGCGAGGGCAAGATGGACCCGGTCATCGGCCGCGACGCCGAGATCCGCCGCGTCGTGCAGGTGCTGTCCCGGCGGACCAAGAACAACCCCGTCCTCATCGGCGAGCCCGGCGTCGGCAAGACCGCCATCGTGGAGGGCCTCGCCCAGCGCATGGTCGCCGGGGACGTGCCCGAGTCGCTGCGCGGCAAGCGGCTGGTCAGCCTCGACCTCGCCGCGATGGTGGCCGGCGCGCAGTACCGGGGGCAGTTCGAGGAGCGGCTCAAGAGCGTCCTGGAGGAGATTCAGGGCAGCGAGGGCCAGATCGTGACCTTCATCGACGAGCTGCACACCGTCGTCGGTGCCGGCAAGGGCGAGGGCTCCATGGACGCCGGCAACATGCTCAAGCCGATGCTGGCCCGGGGCGAGCTGCGCATGGTCGGCGCTACCACGCTGGACGAATACCGCGAGCACATCGAGAAGGACCCCGCGCTCGAACGGCGCTTCCAGCCCGTACTCGTGGGTGAGCCGACGGTGACCGACACGATCGGCATCCTGCGCGGCCTCAAGGAGCGCTACGAGGTGCATCACGGCGTACGGATCACCGACGCCGCCCTGGTCGCCGCCGCGACGCTGTCGGACCGCTACATCTCCGACCGGTTCCTGCCCGACAAGGCCATCGACCTGGTGGACGAGGCCGCCTCCCGGCTGCGCATGGAGATCGACTCGCGGCCGGTGGAGGTCGACGAGATCGAGCGGGCGGTGCAGCGCCTGGAGATCGAGGAGATGGCGCTGGCCAAGGAGCATGACCCGGCGTCCGCCGACCGGCTCGTCGCGCTGCGCAAGGAGCTGGCCGACCGGCGCGAGCAGCTTGCCGCCCTCGGCGACCGGTGGCGCACCGAGAAGGAGCACATCGCCAAGATCTCCGACGCCAAGGAGCAGTTGGAGTCCCTGCGCCGCGAGGCCGAGCGCGCCGAACGCGATGCCGACCTCGGCAAGGCCTCCGAACTGCGCTACGGGCGGATCCCCGAGCTGGAGCGCCAGCTCGGCGCGGCTGAGCAGGAACTCGCGGTGTTGCAGGGCCGCGAGGGCGCCATGCTCAAGGAGGAGGTCGGCCCGGACGACGTCGCCGAGGTCGTGGCCAGCTGGACGGGCATCCCGGCCGGGCGACTGCTGGAGGGCGAGACCGCCAAGCTGCTGCGCATGGAGGAGTCCCTCACCGAGCGGGTGGTCGGCCAGCCCGAGGCCGTCGCGGCCGTCTCCGACGCCGTGCGTCGGGTGCGCGCCGGCATCGCCGACCCCAACCGGCCCACCGGCTCGTTCCTCTTCCTCGGCCCGACCGGCGTCGGCAAGACCGAGCTGGCCAAGGCGCTCGCGGAGTTCCTCTTCGACGACGAGCGCGCCATGGTTCGCATCGACATGAGCGAGTACGGCGAGAAGCACAGCGTCGCGCGGCTGGTCGGCGCGCCGCCCGGCTACGTCGGCTACGAGGAGGGCGGCCAGCTGACCGAGGCCGTGCGTCGTAGGCCGTACTCGGTGGTGCTGCTCGACGAGGTCGAGAAGGCCCACCCCGAGGTCTTCGACATCCTGCTGCAGGTGCTCGACGACGGGCGCCTCACCGACGGCCAGGGCCGCACGGTTGACTTCCGCAACGCGATCCTGATCCTCACGTCCAACCTGGGCTCGCACGCGATCGCCGATCCGACCCTGTCCGACCAGCAGCGCCGCGACGCGGTCATGGCCACGGTCCGGTCGGCGTTCAAGCCGGAGTTCCTCAACCGGCTCGACGACATCGTCGTCTTCCATGCCCTGTCGCTCAGTGAGCTGGCCTCCATCGTGGATATCCAGCTCGCCGCGCTGCGCCAGCGGCTGTCCGGCCGCCGGCTGGGCCTGGAGGTCACCGAGTCGGCCCGCTCGTGGCTGGCCAGCCACGGGTACGACCCGATCTACGGGGCGCGTCCGCTGCGCCGGCTCATCCAGACCGCGATCGGCGACCGGCTCGCCAAGGCCCTGCTGTCCGGGGAGATCCGCGACGGCGACAAGGTGCTGGTGGACCGTGAGCCGGGGGCGGACGCCCTCACGGTGAGCGCGGCCTGAAGCGTTGCCCGGTGCGGCCCGACAGCGGGTCGCACCGGGAACCTACCGCACGGTACGGTGATCCGGCAGAAGAGCAGGGAGGCCCTTGATGTCGTACGAAGTCCAGCAGCCGCAGAAGCCACGTCCCACAGTGGTCGGCATCGCCGTCGTGCTGCTCTACGTTTCGGCCGCCATCCTGCTCATCCTGGGTGTCGCCCAGATGAGCATGTTCGGCCCGATGAGCCGGGCGTACGAGGAGGCCTACAAGGGCACCGACCTTGAGGGCAGCGGCAGCATGATCGCGACCTTCTCCACGTGGATCTCGGGCGGTCTCTACCTGCTGTTCGCCATCGGCCTGGCCGTACTGGCGATCTTCGTGGGCCGCGGCAAGCAGCCCGCCCGCATCACCACCTGGGTGGTGGCCGGCCTCGTGGCGCTGTGCTGCGGGTGCGGGGGCATCCT
>JAEZGP010000020.1 GCA_023437285.1 Actinomycetes bacterium
CCATCCTCATCGGCGGCCACAGCGCGAGCGCGCTCGACCGCGCCGGTCGCCTGGGCCATGGCTGGATCGCGTCACGGCTCACGCCGGCCGAGCTGGCCGCCGGCTTCGCGACCGTACGGGAGGCCGCCCGCCGCCACGGCCGCGACCCGACCGCCCTCCGGCTGCACGCCAATGTCGACTTCTCGCCCCGCTCCGACCTACGCCAGTACGCCATCGTCAGCGACGCCGTCGCGAAGCACGGGGCGACGGCGCGGGGCGTAGACGTGCCCGAACGGCCGGAGGAGATCGTCGCCAGCCTGTGCGCGTACGCCGACGCCGGCGTCCACCACCTCAAGCTGTCGGCCCGCATGGCGACCGCCGACGCGGAGCTGGCGTGGCTGCGGCTGCTGGCCAGTGACGTGCTGCCCGCGTTACGCGGCGGAACCGGGCGGCGACCGACCGGCCCGGCCGGCGAAGCCGAGCGCCAGGCCACCTGAGCCGACCCGGCGACCGTCGTCTCAGTGCCCGGCCACCGACCCGACTCGGCGACCGTCGCCTCAGCGCCAGGTCACCTGAGCCGAGGCGGCCGTCGTCGCTTCGCCGGCCCGGACGGCGGCCAGGACGTCGCTCCATCGCTCGACGGCGACCAGCCGGCCGGTGGAGGCCAGCGACGCGACCAGGCGGTCGCCGTACCGGTCGACGGAGGCATTCGTGGTCATCGGATCGCCGGTCGGGATCCACAGCCGCAGTCGTCCGGCCGGGTCGTAGACGGACAGCCCGGCCGAGCCCAGGGTCGCCACGACGACATAGCCGCTGGGATCCACGCACACGCCGTCGGCGCCGCCGAAGTTCATCGGGCCACCGCTGTCGACGGTGGCGAACCCGTGCACCGCGCTGACCTGGCCCGGGCCGTCGAGGGTGACGCGCCAGACCCGGCGGGTACGGGTCTCGGTGAGGTACAGCGTGCCGCCGTCGGGGGCCAGCGCGACACCGTTGGGCATCTCCAGGGGGTACAGGATCTCGGTGATGGTCCCGTCCGGCCGCCCGTGCAGCAGCCCCATGAGTTCACGTCGGCGGTCGCGGGTGGCACCGGCGTCGGTGAGGTAGAAGCCGCCCTGGCCGTCCGAGCAGATGTCGCTCGGCCGGCTCAGCGGACGCACCTGGCCCGTAGTCGTCGTGAACTCGGTAGCCACTGTGGACACGGTGCCGTCTTGCGCCACCCGCAGCACGGCCGGCGACACCGGCCGTTGCGGGGGGCCGTGCGGCAGGCGCAGCCGCACCGCGCCCGGCAGGTCGAAGGGCCAGGCGACCTCGGCCCAGGACGCCCCGCCGTTCTGGCAGACCAGCAGGTCCGCGCCGTCGGCCAGGAGCCCGTTCGGTCCGCCGCCGAGGTCGGCGTAGACCTCCGTACTTGCGTCGGCCACGCGGCTGACCCGCCCGGCGGACAGTTCGCTGACCAGCACCGAGCCGTCCGCCAGCGGCAGTGGCGACTCGGGAAAGCCGAGGTCGGTCGCGAGTTCGGTCAGCTCGACCTCGACCGTCATGTCAGGTCCTGCAGCATCGCCCGGAGCATGGGCTGGCTCACCTTGAGCGAGTCGGTGCGCGGCAGCGCGTCCACGGGTACGACCCGCACCGGAACCTGGTAACCGGTGAGCCGGTCGCGGACGAACGCGATCAGGTCCTCCTCGGTCGCCGCGTCGGGCGTCACCAGCTCCACCGCTGCCATGGGTACCGCCCCGAGCCGGGCGTCCGGGATGCCGACGACGCCCGCGTCGCGTACGGCCGGATGCTGCCGCAGCACGTCGACGATCGTCGCTGGCGTGATCTTGAATCCGCCGCGGATGATGACATCGTCGGCCCGGCCGTCGATGAACAGGAACCCGTCCTCGTCGATGTGGGCCAGGTCGGTGGTGCGCACCCACGACGCGTCACCGGAGGTCCGCACCTCGAGCAGGCCACGCTCGCCGGCCGGCAGCGGCTCGCCGTCCTCGGTGACGACCCGCAGTTCGCGGCCGCCCTGGGGCCGCCCGACGCTGCCCCTCTTGCGGTCTCCCCATTCGCGGTAGAGCGGAAGGTTCCAGCCCGCGACGCCGCCGGCGAACTCGGTCGCCCCGTAGGAGGGCATCACCGCCACCTGGTAGCGCTCCTCGAAGCGCCGCTGGAGTTCCACCGGCAGATGCGACGTGCCCGCGGTCACGACCTTCACGCTGTCGAAGACCGCCGGTGGCACGTCGGCGTCGAGGACCATGGCGAGGGCGGCCGGCACGAGACTGACCGCCTTCGGGCGGTGTCGCTGAACGAGTTCGGCGAACTCGGCCACCTGGAAGCGGTCCATCAGGGCGATGCGCCGCCCCTGGCAGATGTTGAGCACGGTGCGGAACAGGCCCGACATGTGCACCATGGGCGAGCTGATGATGGCCACGCCGGTGCCGAGCCGTACCTGTGCCGATCCGGACGAGTAGTGCTGGCCGGCGGCGAAGATCGCCCGGCCGAGCGCCCGGTAGCCGAGGGGCACCCGCTTCGGCGGGCCGGTCGTACCGCTCGTCAGCATCTCGATGGCGACCTCGGGCCGTGGCGGCCGTCGACCGGCGGCCACCGCGCCGTCCGGCTCGCCGATCTCGACGC
>JAEZGP010000450.1 GCA_023437285.1 Actinomycetes bacterium
CAGTAGGGCCAGGCCGGCGGCACGTTCGGGCAGCGTGTCACCGGTGACGTCGGCGCGGTCGGCGTCGGCGAGCAGCCGGGCGAGTTCCCGCCAGGTGAACACGTACGCCGCCGCGTTCGGCGCGACCGCCAGCACCATGTCGCGGTGCCAGCGGGTGGCGACGAGCACCAGCCGCGCGCCGTCCACGAGGTCGGGGTCGATGACCGTCGAGCGGAAGTCGGCCGCGTCGATGCCGCGTCGGCGCAGTTCGGCCAGGGCCTCGGGGAACATCGGCACGCCGGGCCAGGCCTGCACCCCGGCGCTGGTGACGATGAGGTCGTCGGCCGCCGCACCGTGCCGCGCGAGCAGGGCGGCCCGCATCATCCGTTCGGCCATCGCCGAACGGATCTGGTTGGCCGTGCAGACGTGCAGGACGTGGCTGCTCACGCCGCGCGGGTCGACCCCGAGCTGATGGGTCCGCTCGCTCACTGGCCCCCTCCTCGTCGCCGCCTGCGGTGAGGGTAGCCGGCCCGCTCCACCCACCGGGCTGCCGTAAACCGTTTGTGCTGCCCGACGCGCGACCCCTACGGTCGCGTCATGGGTATGTTCATGAACATGGTGCGTCGTGTCCGCCGGCCAGCGGTCGCGGCGGGCCTGGGGTTGGCACCCGCTCACTGACGCCTGGGCGGCGCGGATCGTCGCCGACGCCGGCATCCGCCCCGGGGACCTCGTCCTTGACATCGGTGCGGGCACCGGCGCGCTGACCGCGGCCCTGCTCGCGGCCGACGCCCGCGTCATCGCCGTCGAACTTCACCCGGGCCGCGCCGCTCACCTGCGGGAACGGTTCGCGGGCCGGTCACTGTCCGTTGTGGAGGCTGACGCCGCGTCGCTGCGGCTGCCGTGGCGGCCGTTCCGCGTCGTGGCCAGCCCGCCCTACAACCTCACGAGTACGCTGCTGCGCGTCCTGCTGGCCCCGGACTCCCAGCTGGTGGGGGCGGACCTGGTGTTGCAGCGGCAGGCGGTGCGTCGCTTCGTGGCCGAGCCGGGGCGCTGGTCGCGCCGGTTCGACCTGGTCGCGGGTCGGTCCCTGCCCCGAACCGCGTTCCGCCCGCCCCCGCAGGTCGACTCGTCCGTCCTCGTCATCCGTCCGCGTGCCCGGACTACCCGTCGAAGGGGTTGACGTGAGCAACCCCCGTGCGGGCGATGTCGGCGACATTGCGGGTGGCGAGGGTGAGCCGGTGCACCATGGCCGTCGCCGCCATGAGGCCGTCGATGACCGGTGGGCGGTCGGGCCGGATGTTCAGCCGCCCCCAGACCTGGGCGACCTCGGCGGTCACCGGCAGGATCCGGTCGCCGTAGGCCCGGACGAGGCCGTCCAACCAGGTATCGAGCGCGTCCGCACGGCCGGCATCGCGGGCCCGGGCCCGCTCGATGCCTTGGCGGATCTCGCCGATCACCAGCGTGCTCAGGTATGCCTCGGCGCGCTCATTCGCCCGCATCCAGGACACCACGCGCGGATCGGCCCTGGCCTTGCGGAGCTCGGACACCACGTTGGTGTCCAGCAGGTAGGCGACCATCAGCCGGTGAGCTCCACGTCACGCGGGTACTCCCGGGGCCGCTCGACCTCGAACGCATCGTCGGCGACGGCGTCGGCATGCAGGTATTCCATGAGCGTGAGCTGCAGCCCCCGCAGCCGGTGATAGTGCGCGATGTCGACAACCACGGCGATCTCCTCCCCATGCTTCGTGACAATCTGCGCCTCACCGGTGGCCGCGGCGCGCAGCACCTCGCTGAAGCGTTGCTTTGCTTCTTGGACCTGCCACCGCATCGGACACCTCGCTGTCTAGACTGTCCAGATGTTACCGCATGAACGGCGTGCCGCACAGGCCTGACGGGTCACATCGTCGCCGTGCGAGGAAGGCGCCGCGTCGCTACCATCTGCCGGTGCTGGCGTCGCGTCGTACCGCTGTGGTGGTCTCTGTCCTGCTTGCCGGGGTCCTCGGCGGATGCTCCGGCGACGCCGAACCGCCCGCGACCGCGTCGGTGTCGACGTCACCGGCCGGCACGTCGGCACCCACGCCCACGACCAGGCCCGCAGCCACCACGCCCGCGCCGAAAACCACGACGGCGCCCGTGAAGCGGTTGGCCGCCGGCAACCCGAAGGGACGCGCGAGCGTGCCGGCGGCGGCGAAGCCGGCGGACACGAGCAGGCCCACCCGCGTGATCGGCAAGGGTACGCCGGCGGGCTGCACGTCCAAGGCGGTCGTCGCGGCGGTCGCGGCGGGCGGCATCATCACGTTCGACTGCGGCCCGGCGCCGGTGACCATCACGATGTCCGCGACGGCGAAGGTCCGCAACACGAGTACGCGCGTGGTGCTCGACGGCGGCGGTCTGGTGACCCTGAGCGGGGGCGGCAAGCGGCGCATCCTCTACCAGAACACGTGCGACAAGGCGCAGGTGTGGACGACGTCGCACTGCGACGACCAGCAGTACCCGCAACTCGTGGTGCAGAACATCACCTTCGCCGACGGCAACTCGACCGGCGACGACGCCGAGGGCGGCGGGGGCGGCGCGATCTTCGTACGCGGCGGCCAGCTCAAGGTGTACAACGCGAAGTTCGTGCGCAACCGCTGCGACCGGACCGGGCCGGACCTGGGCGGCGCGGCGATCCGCGCGCTCAACCAGTGGGGCGACCGGCCCGTCTACGTGACCCGGTCGACGTTCGGCGGCGCCAAGGGGCAGGGCGGCGTGTGCGCCAACGGCGGCGCGCTGAGCAGCATCGGCGTGTCGTGGGTGGTGCTCAACAGCCTGTTCAGTCACAACGATGCGGTCGGGCGGGGCGCGAACCCCGCCAAGGCCGGCACCCCCGGCGGTGGCAGCGGCGGCGCGATCTACCTGGACGGCAACACGTTCACGCTGCGGCTGGCCGGCACGATCGTCCAGGACAACCACGCCAACGAGGGCGGCGGCGCGGTCTTCTTCGTCTCCAACAACCGTACGGGCACGATGTCCATTGAGGACTCCACCCTGCGGCGCAACCCGTCCGACGGCTTCGAGACGTACCCGGGGATCTTCTTCCTCGGCGCCCGCGAGCCGAGCGTGAGCGGGTCAACCCTGCGCTGACGCGCGTCGCATGCGGTAGTGCAGCACGAGGAACGGCAGGCCGAACACCCGGAAGGCGTGCTCGGCGCGCAGCTGCCCCTCGCGAACGTAGACCTCCAACCGCTCCGCGAAGCCGTGCACGGCCAGGGACGTCAGCTCGCCCGACTGCTCGTCGACGTAGGTCAGGTAGTGACCGGGGTGGGCGGTATCGCCCGTGCTGCTCAACGACAGGCCGCCGTCGGCGCGCGCTCCAGGCGCCAGCGTGGCCGTGAACGAGGCGTGCGGCAGCGGGAAGCCGACGCTGACGTAGCCGCGCCCCTCATGCCGGTACGTCGTGTAGATGCCCACGTAGATGGGCTCGTCCGTGTCGGCGAACGACCGGATCCAGCCCCGGATCGTGGCATCCCCGTCGCCGATCGTGTCGATACGGCTGCGCACGCCACGCTGGGTCTCGCGCTGGTTCATCGGCACGTTGGCCTGCCCGAGCGGGCGGGCGACCGCCCACCGGTAGAGCAGGTAGCCCGGCCGCACCCACAGCCGCCACTCGGGCACGATGTCGAGCGTGAACCGGGTCGTGTGCTCGTAGAACTCGCGCACCAGCGGGTCGACCGCCGTCGGGTCGAACCCCGGCCCGGCCAGCTCGTCGAGCGAGGCGACGATGCCGACGTCCGGCGCGGCCGCCCGGTATTCGCCGCCGACCTGTTCGGCCAGCTCGCGCACGTACCCCGTGCCGACGTAGCTGGCCCGCGTGACCAGCGGCACCACGAACGGCAGCGCCTCCGGGCCGACCCGCTCGGCGAGCAGGTCCACCTGCGGATCTCTGAAAATCAGAGCCGATACGGTACGGAAGACGAGTACGGCCGCGCCGGCCGCGACCGCCCCCGGCGCGTCCGCCCACACGGCCCACACCCCCACCCCGACCGCGGCGCCGACCACCGGCCCGAGCAGCACCTTGTGCGGCCGGATGCCGAGCGCCCCGGCCACCAGGCCGGCGACCGTGGCGACGACCACCGGCCCGGCGCCCGTCACCTTGCCAAAGGCCCACCCCAGCGGCGCGGCGATCGCCACACTCGCGACGATGCGCGACCACAGCGCCGGGATCTCCCCCGGCCGCTGCCGGGCCCGCGCGACCAGGTCGGTCGCCATGACGACCAGCCCACCGACGACCGCAGCGCCGATCATGGTCGGTACGCCGTACCCGGCGCCGAGCGCCAGGCCGGCAACCGCGCCCATGACGAACGCGAGCGCGGCCGACCCGCCGCGCTTGTCCTCCCCGTCACTCACGCGGCGACCCTATCGGGCCGGCCCGCCACGGGCGCCGGCTACCTCGCCGGCGCGCGTCGGCGCCGACGTACGACGATGAAGGTCAGCCACCCGATCAACCCGGTCCCCACCAACAGGCACCCCAGCGGCACAACCGCGACCCAGATGATCGGACGGGCCGGGAAGATCGACGCGCTTGACGACGGCCCGCCGAAGGCGCCCGCCTCGATCAGGTCGCGCGGAATGTCCATGTTCAGGACGCCGTCGGGCGGGTCCAGCAGGGTCCGCGTCGCGCCGTCGGGGCCGAGGCCCACCAGCGTGACGTGGCCGGTCTGCTCCCAGCCGGTGTCGTTCCACCACGGGTCGGTCGACGGCTTGTGCGCGCCGGTCTCCGGGGCGTACCGCAGGGCCACCAGCTCGGTGCCCCGGCTCCAGCCCAGGGCGCGTACGGCCAGGCCGGTGACCGGGGGGAGCGCCGGGCCGGCCGCGTCGGCCCCCGTACGGGCGTCGAGGTAGCCGAACGTCCAGCGCCGCGCCGCCAGCGCCGCCTCGTCGCAGTCGTCGAGGCAGCCGTCCATGGTGACCGTCGTGATGAGGGCGCCGTCCGGGGTGAAGGCGCCCACGCCGGCCAGGTACCGGCGAGGCCCGAGGTCGGCCGTCCACAGCGTCCCGTTGGCGCGGTCGGCGAGGCGCACCTTCGTGCCCTCGGCCACCACGAAACGCTGCCCGTCCGGGGCGAACGCGCCGGCCGAGGCGGTGCGCAGCGGCGCGGTGGGCCCGTACCCGGTGATGGGTCTGCTGGTGCCGTCGGCGAGGTTCAGCAGGACGAGCCGCGCGGCGCCGTGGCCGTCGGTGTACTGCCGGGCCAGCAGCAAGCCGCCGTCTGGGGCCCAGGCGACCGGCGTGCAGCAGGCACCGCCGCCGGCCGGGTTCGGTAAGACGGTGCTCGCGCCTGTCGTGAGGTCGGTGATAACGAGGCCGCCGGCGGAGTCGGGCAGCTCCGGGGCCACCACGAAGTCGTGCGCGACGCGGGTGCCGTCCGGGGACAGCTGCACGTCCTCCCCGGCGGTGATGGTGTCCACACCGGCGTAGAGCAGCATCCGGTAGTCGCCGCCGCGGCCCACGACGGCGAGCTTGCCCTCGCTGTCGAACAGGTCGGCGCCGTGCAGGCGGTAGCTGGCGTCGCCGCCGAACAGCACGGCGGCCGGGCCGGGCGGGTCCTGCTGGACGGTGGCCTGCCACATCCACGGCAGGTCGAGGTGCGCTGGTACGGCCGGACCGCCCTCGGC